>DATARC010000025.1:0-19025 GCA_036264335.1 Candidatus Dormiibacterota bacterium | reverse complement strand
AATCCGCGCGCGATCAACGCCGACGGTTCGCTGAAATCGGACAGCGACTGGACTGCGAGCGAGGGCGTCGTGCGGTACGGAGCCTCGATCGGCGGCGGCGCGGTGGTGCTCCCCGGGGTCAGCATCGGCAGGTTCGCCCTGGTTGGATCGGGAGCCGTCGTCACGCGTGCCGTACCCGACCACGGCATCGTCGTCGGCAACCCCGCGCGGCTGAGGGGCTTTGCGTGCGTTTGCGGTAAGCCACTCAAGCGCATCGAGGCGAAAGGCGACGGCATTCTCATGCGCTGTCCGGACTGCGGGACCGAGATCACGATTCCGGCGGACGTCTACGCGCAGCTCGAGCTGGCGCAGTCGGAAGCTCCACCCGCCGGGCGCTGAGGCGGGACGGCTAGGATACCCACGTGTTTGGCGGCTGCAGCGTGGGTGTCGTGGTGCCCTGCTACAACGAAGAGCGCCAGATCGGCAAAGTGCTGGAGACGATGCCTGAGTTCGTCGACAACATCATTGTGGTGGACGATCGCAGCACCGACGCGACTCTCGAGCGCTGCCGTGAATGGCAGGAGCGATTGGGAAACCGGCTGACCGTCATCGAGCAGCCGAAGAACCTTGGTGTCGGCGCGGCCATCACCAAGGGCTACCAGACCGCGGTGGACGCAGGCCTCGACGTGGTCGCGGTGATGGCGGGCGACGGCCAGATGGATCCCAAAGACCTCACCCTGATCATCGACCCCGTGATCAACGGCAAGGCCGATTACAGCAAGGGCAACCGGCTCTTCACAGGAGAGGCGTGGCGCAAGACGCCGCACGTTCGTTATCTCGGCAACGCGTTCCTGTCCATGCTGACGAAGATCGCATCTGGCTACTGGCACGTCGCGGATTCGCAATCGGGTTTCACAGCCATCTCTCGCACGGCGCTCAAGTCCATCGAGCTCGACCGCCTGTACCCGAGCTATGGCTATCCCAACGACCTGCTCATCCAGCTCAACATCCACAGCTTCCGCGTCGCCGACGTGCCGGTGCATCCGCGCTATGGGATCGGCGAGCGCTCATCGATGAACGTCATGAAAGTCATCCCCACCGTGAGCTTCCTGCTGTTGCGCGGGTTCATCTATCGCCTGCTCGTCAAGTACGTCATCCAGGACTTCCATCCCCTTGTCTTCTTCTATTTCTTTGCGTTCGCCTTTCTGATCGCGGGATTGGGTCTGGGCATCCTTGAATCGGCTTTCAAGCTCTTCACCGGTGGCATCGCCATCGCGACCATCGTCCTGGTCGCGTTGCTCCTGATCGGCGGCCTTCAGCTGCTTCTTTTCGCCATGTGGTTTGACATGGAGTACAACAAGTCGCTCAAGTGACGACGGTCATCAGAGCCTCGGGGTAGCTGTTGGCCATCGTCTCGATCTCGATCTGGGCCGCGGCTCTCCTTTTCCTTCCAGGTCTGGCGATCTGGCGACTCGCAGGCCCACGCGACCTGCCTGGAGCCCTCCAGCTCGCGCCGGCCTTCGCCCTCTCATTGACGGTGATCGCCCTCATCGGGTGGTCGTGCTTCGTGGTCGGCGCTGGTTTCAACGGGGTAAAGGCCGTATCGGTCGCGGTGATGGTGCTTTCCATCATCGGACTGCCGATCTCACTCCGGGTCCGGAGGGCAGCAACCGAGCGCATGCAGCCAGCCTGGGCGCTGCCTGCAGCAGTCGTCATCTCGCTCGTCGCAGGTCTCTCGGCTCTCTACACAGGCCCCTGGCTGAGCGCTACGGCGGACACCTTCTATCACCTTGCCGCCGTGCGGGCGGTCTTGCAGCACGGAACTGCGCTCCCTCAACAGGTGTTCTTTTCGACCCCCGCTTCGGCGCCAGACCCGACCAGCGGAGCCTGGCACCTGGCACTGGCGCTGATCTCCACCTTCTCGGGAAGCGACGCGGTGACGGTCTGGCGTGTGGTCAATGTCGTGGTCACGCCGGTAACAGTGCTCGCATTCTTCGCCCTGGCCATCGCAATCACACGCAATGCGATTGCCGCGGTGCTTGCCACTGTCCTCTACAGCGTGCTGGCGCTCAACTTCGACTTTCGAGACGCTGCGTACCCCAATCGCTTTGGACTGTTGCTGGCGTGGCTGGCCTTCGCATTCGTGCTGCGGTATGTCCAGAACGGCTCACGGCGTGAGCTGGTGGTGGCGGCCGCGGTGGCGTTCGCAGCCAGCGCGGTCCATCCGCTGCTCAGCCCCTTCCTTTTGATCGTCTTGGTCGGTGGCGCGGCTGCCGCGATCGTGGTGCGCTCTCGATCCGCCGCCCGTTTCACGATTGCGGCGCTGGTGGTGTGCGGAGCCGCCCTTCCGCTGCTGATAGTCAACCTGTTGACGCTTCGGATCCCAGCGCCGTATCAAGCGATGGCGGTGATGTCGCCGCTGCTGGTGCCGGTCATCCATCATCCCTGGCCCTGGGTGTGGCCGAGCTTCTGGTTTGGTGTTCCGGGAGTCGTCCTCGGAACCGCTTTCGCAATCCTGCTGGTCCGGTTGTGGAGGTCCAAGCACGACGGTGCAGGGCTGGTCGTCGCAGCGTTGCTGGTCGTTCCGGCCGCTGCTCTCGTACCGCTCTTCGCGAGCTCGCGGAGTGGTCAGTATCTGCTGGCCAGGGTGGCCGGCGTTCTCGCGCCGCTGGCCTGGATTGCCCTGGGCTGGGGTGTAGCTCTCGCCGCCGGCGAGATCCGGAGCCGCGGCCGCATGGCAATTCCGGCCGCCGCGGCCGTCGTGGTTGCCGCCCTGGCGCTGGCGCCTGGCTTCTACACAGGGACCCTGGCGCAATACCTCCTGCCCGCCAGCTCCGCGAAGAGCATCACGGCGTCGCGGACGGGCGACCTGACAGTGGTTTGGCGCGACCGGCTGACCGCGATCGCCAGGCTGCCCCAGTCCTCCGTCATCCTCGCGGAGCCGAGGATGGCGTACGAGCTGGCCGGCGTCACAGGCCGCGAGGTGGTGGCGGTACCGCTCTCGCACACGCCGGTCCAGGCGATGGGTGGCCCGCAGCGCCGCGAGTCGGCGCTCGATGCAACGCAGGGACGGCTGGACGCCTTCGGGCTGGCGGGAGTGATCGAGCATTACGGCGTCACCGACGTGCTGGTTGACATGGACCGCACAGACGCGACGGCCTGGGCGCAGCTCGCGACCGCCGGGATCCTCTCCCCGATCGCCTCGGGGAGCCGGTGGCGGCTCTACCGCTACGACCCCCTCATGCTCGACGGCTACCTGAACGTGCCGCTGCAGGCTGGGCCGCTGCCCGATTTCAAGGCCAGGGGCATCGGCCCCCAACCGGCGCTGGCGGGGCGCGCCATCTTCGCGCGCCTCCAATGGAGCGGCGCCTTCGCGGGCCAAGCGCTCCTGCGCGCCGAATCATCGGGATCGACTGTCGCGTTCACCCGCAGCATCGTGCTCGCCGGTGGCGGCGCGAGCCAGACCTTCGCACTTCCGATTCCCATCGACGCCCCGGTCGGGCACTACCAGCTGAGCATCGACCTGGGCCCTGATCGGTCCGTGGCGCTGGGCGGTTTCGATGTCGGCCTCCTCTATCAGGCCGAGGACATGGGCGGCATCGTGGCCGGCGACTCCAGCGGCTGGTCGACTGCCGGCGGGCCGGCTTACCAGGATGGATTGAGTGCGACCGCGACTCGGCTCGGATCGGCGGCGAACCAGGCAGTTCCGCCGGTGGCTGCCGGGAACTACTGCATCAGCGCTCGTGTCTACGACTACGGGACCGGAGAGACCGGCGCCATCGAAGCCGGGGTCGGGGACGCCGCGGCCACGCTCTCCTGGTCCGGCTCTACCGCCGGCATGCGGTGGGTGCGCGGCACGATCGTTCTCGACCGGCCCGGCGGTCGATTGGTGATGCGACTGCTCCAGCGCGGCCAGAATCCGGTGGTCGTCGACGCACTGGAGCTCGACCCGTTGATCGAGGGACAGTGCACCTCGGGCTGAAAGCGCTTCTGGGCCTAGCCGCGCAGCTGTGAGTCAGGCCCTCCCAAGCCTGTAGGATTGGGCGAGGTCATTGGCGAAGCAGACATCTCAGACTCACGCTCAGGCTGAGTCCAGCTCACCCCCACACATCGCTCTCTCGCGGCCATGGATCGGCCCCGAGGAGAAGACGGCGGTCATCGAGGTCCTCGAGTCGGGGATGCTCGCGCAAGGCCCTCGCGTGGCCGCCCTCGAGGACGCGTTCACTCACATGACCGGCGCGCAGCACGCGATTGCGACGTCATCCGGCACGACCGGCCTGCACCTCGCCCTCCTGGCGCACGGGATCGGGCCAGGCGACGAGGTCATTACGAGCCCGTTCACGTTCATCGCATCGGTCAACGCCATCCTGTTCACAGGAGCGACACCGGTGTTCGCCGACATCGAGGAGTCCACCTTCAACATCGATCCCGAACGTCTGGAGGCAGCGATCACTCCCCGCACCAAGGCCGTCATGCCCGTCCACCTGTACGGCCAGGCGTGCGACATGGATGAGATCTCGGCCGTGGCACAAAAGCACGGTGTCATCCTGCTCGAGGACGCCGCCCAGGCGGTTGGCGCCACCTATCACGGTCGCCACGTGGGCACATTCGGCACTGCCGTCTTCAGCCTTTACGCCACCAAGAACGTGATGAGCGGCGAAGGCGGCATGATCACGACTGACGACGACCATGTCGCCGACATGGCACGACTCCTGCGCAACCATGGAATGCGAAACCGCTATGAGTACGAGATGCTCGGCTACAACTTCCGCCTGACCGACGTGCTGGCGGCGATCGGACTGGCGCAGATGGGTCGGATGGAGGAAGCCACGCACCGGCGGCGCTCAAACGCGAGCTATCTCAACGCGCACCTTCGCGGCGTCCGGACCCCGATCGTGAAGGAAGGCCGCGACCACGTCTGGCACCAGTACACGATTGCCTTGCCCGCAGGCGCCGACCGGCAGGATGTCATCCGCCGGCTCGGTGACCAAGGGATCGGAACGGGAGTTTTCTACCCGCGAAGCGCACACCGCTTCCCGCATGTCCATGAGGTCACGGGGGAGCTCGACCTGCCGGTCACCGACCGCGTGGCGGCATCAGTGCTGTCGCTGCCGGTCCACCCGCTGCTGGAACCTTCCGACCTAGAACGGATAGCCGCCGCCGTCAACTCGCTGTGACCCGCGTCGCGGTGGTCGGCACGGGAGTCATGGGCCGAAACCATGCGCGGGTGCTGAACGAGCTGGCTGAGGTCGACCTCGTCGGTGTCGCCGACTCGAACGTCGACGCCGCATGCCAGGTCGCCGCCCACCACTCCACCCGCGGCTATGGATCGCTGAGCGAGCTGCTGGAAAAGGAGCGGCCTGACGCCGTCACCATCGCCGTGCCCACCGAGAACCATCACGAGGCAGTGCTGGAAGCCCTCGCCGCGGGATGCCATGTCCTCGTCGAAAAGCCCATCGCCGCGACGCTCGCCCAGGCTGATGAGCTCGTGGCCGCGGCCAAGGCGGCCAAGCGCGTTCTCGCGGTCGGGCATATCGAGCGTTACAACCCGGCGGTCCTGGAGCTGAAACGGCGCCTCGATGACGGGCAGCTCGGCAGGGTGTACCAGTTCGACGCCCAGCGCCTCGGTCCGTTTCCTCAGCGCATCCGCGACGTCGGGGTGGTGATCGACCTGGCAACTCACGACCTCGACCTCATGCGCTTCTTGACTGGCAGCGAGATCGTGCGCGTCTACGCCGAGACGCGGCGCAAGGTGCACACAACTCGCGAGGACATGGTCAGCGGCTTGCTTCGCCTCGCTGACGGCTCGGTCGGTCTGCTGCAGATCAACTGGCTGACGCCGACGAAGATCCGCCAGATGACAGTGACCGGGGAGCGCGGGATGTTCCGCGCCGACTACCTGACGCAGGATCTCTTCTTCCATGAGAACGCGGAGGCCGCGGCTCACAACTGGGAGCAGATCACCATGCTGCGCGGAGTCAGCGAGGGATCGATGGTCAAGTACGTGATTCAAAAACGAGAGCCTTTGCAGTCGGAGTTCGTCGCCTTCCTGAAGGCCGTCGAAGGCGATTCGACGGGAATCGTCAGCGGCGAGGATGGCAGCGAGGCGCTGCGGCTCGCGCTGGCGATGATCGAGTCCGGGGACGAGGGTCGAGTGGTGACCGTCGCGCGCCGGTGAGCGCCACGCCCGCACTCCTCCGTTCGGCTGTCCAGGACCGCAGCGCAGCTGTGGGGGTCATCGGCCTTGGCTACGTCGGCCTACCCGCCGCGTGCATGTTCGCGAACGCCGGATTCAAGGTCAATGGCGTCGACCTGGACGGCCCGCGCACCCAGGTCATCAACAGCGGGCGCTCTCCGATCGAGGGGGACGAGCCGGGGCTGGCCGAGCTGGTGAGCAAGGTCGTGGCCTCGAGTCACCTGCACACGAGCACCGATTACGCCGATCTGGCGAAGGCGGACATCGTGCTCATCTGCGTCGACACCCCCGTCGACGCCGACCACCGGCCGCGATTCAAGGCTTTGCGGTCGGCTTGCGCACAGCTGGGCAAGGTGCTCAAGGAAGGCGCAGTGGTGATAGTGGAATCCACAATCGCGCCCGGGACCATCGACACGGTCGTGAAGCCCGCGCTGGAGGAGGCGTCAGGCCGGACCGCCGGCGCCGGCTTTCACATCGGCCACTGCCCGGAGCGAGTCATGCCGGGCAAGCTGCTGCGGAACATGCGAACCATGAGCCGCGTCTGCGGCGGCTCGTCGCCCGAGGTATCCGAGCTGATGATCGCCCTGTACTCGACCTTTGTCGAAGGCGACCTCGATGCCGCGGACTGCCTGACGGCCGAGCTGGTCAAGACAGCAGAGAACGCTTACCGCGATGTCGGGATCGCGTTCGCCAACCAGCTGGCGCTCATCTCCGAAAGAGTCGGCGGCGATGCCTGGCGAGTGCGGACCCTGGTCAACAAGGTGCCCGGACGCAACGTCCTGCTCCCGGGCGGGGGCGTCGGCGGCCACTGCATTCCCAAAGACAGCTGGCTGCTGGCGACCCCCCTGGGCCCCGAGGCAGACGCCTCTCTGCTCGGCGTCGCACGCCGCATCAACGACGGCATGCCCGCCCACGTCGCAAGCCTGGTGCGAGACCTGGTTGGCCGGGACGGCGGCGCCCGCGTGGCGGTGCTCGGGTATGCATACCTCGAAAACAGCGACGACATCCGAAACTCGCCAAGCGCGGCGCTCATCGACGTGCTGTCGAAGGCCGGCTTCGAGGTTGCCGTCCACGACCCATTCGTCCACGAATACCAAGGCGACGTGAAAGACGTCCTCCGCGGCGCGGATTGTGCCGTGCTCATGGTTGCCCACAGCGCCTACCGCGAGCTCGACCTCAAGGTGGCCGGCGGGCTCATGCGCACACGGGCCGTGGTCGATGCACGCGGCTTTTTCGAAAGCGGCGCTTTGAGGTCGGCCGGCTTCAGCTACCGCGTGATCGGGGTCGGAACCAGGACACCGTCGCCGAAATAAGCGCTCTCGAGCAGCTGCAGGTGGCGCGCATACCCGTGGTTGCGCTGCACCCACTCGCGGCCCTGTCGCGACAACCGCTCCAGCTCCGCCGTACCGACTCGTAGCTTTTCCACGGCTAGCACGACCTCGTCCGCATTGCCGGCAGCGATCACAGGGGGCGGATCGTCCGGATAGAGGGTCCAGTCGATGCCCGTGATCACCGGCCGCCCGACCGCCATGGCCTCGAGCTCCGACAGGCCCAGGCTGCCCTGGTTCATCTGGCCGATGACCACGTCGAATCGCCCAAGGAAGGCGCGGACCTCATCGTGTGGAACCGGGCTCACGAATCGCACCGAACCGCCGTAGCGCTCGACGTACTCGTCGGCCAGAGGTCCCCATTTGATGGCCGTCACCTCGGCCATGCCGCGCAATCGCTCTGCTGCCGGAAAGATCCTGTCGACGCCCTTGACGCCGGCGAGCCGAGTGAATATCAGGACGCTCCGGACCGAAGTTGGCGGCGCCTGCGCCGTTTGCTCCACCAGGATCGGATTGGGCAGATAGATCAGCTTGCGCTCGGAGCCCGGGACGAACGCCGGCAGGTTCGGCGTGACGTAAAAAACGGCCTGCGCCTTTTCGAGAACGATGTGGGTCACGCGTCGCAGCAGGGGCCGGTGCAGGTTCACGTGAAGGTCTGACCCGTGTGCCTGGGCGAAGAACTGCCGTCCGCTGAGCAGCCCCACGATTCCCTGGCTCAACCAGTGGATATGGATGATGTCGTATCGCTCGCTCCTCAACCTCGAGATCGCGGGCGCGTAGAGCGCCAGGCGGACGGGGATCGCGAGCGCCTTGACCGGCCAGGGCCAGGACGCGCCGAATTCGGGCAACGGGATCAAGTCGACCTCGTGTCCCGCCCGACGAAGGAGCTGGGCCTGGATCCCGGCCACGCCCGCGATGTCATGGACCATGGCAATGCGGGCGGCTCCCCGCGATCGAGCGTCGGCCGATTCGCCGATCCTCTGAGCTCCCAGCGCCGCGCCCAGGAACAACCACACATATGGTTCCTCGAGGAACCGCCCCTCGAGCTGGCTCACGAGCAGGATCAGGAGCAGGGCAAGCAAGGCCGCGGTGACGTAGGGCCGGCGAACCTGCGAGCCCAAGGATCTCACCGCGGAGCGCACAAACTCGAAAGCCCACCACGCCGCCAGCGCGAGACCGACGAGGCCGAGCTCGGCGATGATGGTCACGAACGAGGTGTGCGAGTCGATCGTCTTGCTGTCGCCGGAGATGAACCCGGAATATGCGCCGAGCATGCTCGCTGGAAAGTTGCCGAAGCCCACGCCAAAGAGCGGATGGTCGTAGAACATCTGGAAACCGGCGGCTACCAGGTAGCGCCGTGCAGTGTCGAGCGGCAGCACGTTGACGAAGGCGAGCGCGCCGCTGTACACGCGTGGGCGCGCGGTCGTGAGGATGTCGCCAAGCACGCTCCACCGATCTCGAACCTGAGGATCCAGCAGCGCGACCGCCGCGAACGTTATGAACGCGAGCGCGACGAGCCCAAGAGCGCGAGGGCGATCCATCGCCGTGACGGCGGCCACCAGCAGGACGAACGCTCCAAGGACCCAACCCTGTCGCGAGAAGGTGAACGGCAGCGCAGCCGCCGCCAGGACGAGCGCAGCGACCAGCAAAGCCCGGGCGCCGGCGCGTGGTCGCGACGCCAGCACGACTGAGGCAACCGCGCCGAACGTGAGAAAGCGTGCGTAGATGTTGGGGTCCTTGAAGGTGGAGTTGATCCGAGGCAAGCCTGAATTGGGCGCATTCCAGATCAACTTTCCGGTGACGGCCTCGACAAGGCCCACCACCGACACCGCGATTACCGAAATCGAGAGCCAGGTCCAGAAACGGTCCTGGGCCGAGGCAGTGCCGCACCAGTTGTACAGGGCGAGGGCCACGAAGCTGTAGACGACCATCGCCGCGGCAGTTTTAAGGCCAGGCAGAGAGCCCGACACCGCCGCGCTCAATGCCGCGTAGCCGATGAAGCAGACCACCGGCAGCCACAACCGCATCGCCGGCAGGCGCACCTCGCGCAGGCCGAATGCCTTTTGCGCGGCCAGCGTCACCAGGCAGGCCGCGATGACCACCCGGCTCACCTGGACCACCGAGAGCGCCGTGAACTTCTGGGTGAACTCGAGTGGAAGGGTCAGCACCAGCAGCGGCACGAGCACATTCGGAGCTCGCCGGAAAAGCCGTGCTGCGGGCCCGGGCAGCAATCCTTCTCGCGCTTGCGCCGTGACGGCCGGGCTCGTCACCTGGGCGTGACCGGGCCACCGGCCCGCGTGCACATTGTCAGGATTGCCATGATGGAAGGCCGAATTGGACGCACGAATCGAACCGTACTCTAGAGCCCGGCAGTGAGACCTACGGTCACCCGCGAGGAAGCGTGATGGTGCGCAGAAGCACGCTCACGTTCGTGTTCCAGATCACCCAGGTGGCTGCACTCGTCGGGGTCAACGTGGTCGTCACCCGGGCGACCGGCGCCTCAGGCAAGGGCATCTTCACGCTGATGTCGCTGCTGGTGACGATGGGCACCGCGGTCACGGCGCTTGGCATTGGCTGGGCGGCGGCCTATTTCATAGGACGGCGCCTGTTCCCTGTCGATGCCGTCGCCGGCACCCTGCTGACCAGCAGCCTGATCTCGTCGACCGTCACGGTGATCGGCCTCGGCGCCGGGTTCCTGCTCTTCCGCAACTCCTACTTCGCGGCGGTCAGCAACGCGCAGTTCGTGGTCACGCTGGTTCTCGTGCCCGTGGTCCAGTTCAGCAGCACGCTGGCTTCCATAATCCTGGCCACCAACCGGCCGATCCACTTTGCGGTGGTCACTCTCGTGCAGTGGGCGGTCACGTTCGCGTTGCAGGCGATCCTCGCGCTGGCGGGACGGCTCGACCCGACCCTCGCTCTCGCCGCATGGCTCGCGGGCGCGACTCTCGGCGGAATCGTCGGTTTCACAGTCGCCAGCCGGCACGTGCGATTGCGTTTCGGCATGGACCGCAACGTGCTGGCCCGGCTACTGGGCTTTGGATTGAAAGGCTACATAGCGAACCTGCTGATGTTCTTCAACTACCGCCTGGATTCACTCATCGTGAACGCCCTGCTCGGAGTGGCCAGCGTCGGCATCTATTCGATCGCCGTTGCGATGGCCGAGGTCATATGGAACATGGCCGGCGCGCTCAGCACCGTCATGTTTCCTCACGTGTCATCGCTCGAACGCAAGGATGCCAACCGGCTGACTCCGGTCGTGAGCCGCAACGTCTGGTTCCTGACTCTGCTGGCCGTGGTTTTCGCTGCGATCGTCGGGCGATGGGTCATCGAGTTAGTTTTTGGCACCGTGATGCTCGGGGCGGCTTTACCGCTGCTTCTGCTCCTGCCAGGCATCCTCGCGCTCAGCGGAGCGAAAGTCCTGTCGAGCTATCTCAGCGGAATCGGACGCCCGATCTACTCGACGTACATCGCGGCAGGCAGTGTGATTCTGACCGTCGCCCTCGACCTGATATTCATTCCCCGTTATGGAATCGCGGGAGCGGCGGCCGCGTCGAGCGTCGTCTACACGCTGACGACGATCGCAACCCTCGTCGTGTTTCGCAAGGAATCCGGAGCTGGCATCCTCGAGACGATACTGATCCAGCCGCGCGACTTCGCTTACTACACGCGGGCGGCGAGGACGGTGGCTGGAATGATCGGCACGCCGAGCGCCGCCAAACCCTAGGTCTGCGGCTCGGCGAACCCTCGGTACCATTGACGCGGCAATGGCGGATGCCATCGTCGTCACCTACAACTCGGCGGGATCCATCGCCGCCTGCCTCAAGGCGTTGCTCGAAGCAGACCTGCACGTGGTCGTCGTCGACAACGCCGGGACCGCCGATACCGTCCGACGCCTCTTTCCCGCGGTCGACCTCATCGCCAACGACTCGAACGCCGGCTTTGCGCGCGCAGTCAACCAGGCGCTCGCACGCTGCCATGACGACGTCGCGATCCTGGTGAACCCGGACAGTGTCATGCCGCCTGCAACAGCTGCCGCCCTGATCGCGTACCTGCGCGAGCACGAAGACGTCGCCGTCGTCGGCCCTCGCCTCCGCGAAGCGGACGGCTCGATCAACATCTCCGCGTATCCGGTCGCCTCGGTCGGCACGATGCTCCTCAATCGCGCCCGCCGGTTCTTCCCTTTCCTCACGCCCATGCTCGCGCGCGGCACGCGCTTCAAGAGCTTTGACGCGTGCCTGCATGCGACTGAAGCGACGGACGTCGACATGGTGTGTGCCGCTTGCGTCGCCATCCGTCGCGAACTGCTGGCCGAGCTCGGCGGCCTCGACGATGGCTACTTCATGTACTACGAGGACGTCGAGCTGTGCCTGCAGGCGCGGCAGCGCGGGAAGCGGGTCATCTACCTGCCGACGGTTGAGGCCTTCCACGAAGGCGGCGGCTCGAGCGGCGACCGCTCGCACGTCTGGCCGCTCAACGCGCGATCGGCGCTGAGATTCCACGCGAAGCACCGGCCGCGAACGCTTCCGCTTCTGCGCGTCGCCCTGCTGGGACGGGCCGTGATCGGCCTGGCCGATCCCCGTGGGCATCGCCGGCGTGCGTGGAGGAACGTGGCCCGTGTCGTGCTGACTGTGCCGAAGCGGCAGCTGCTGGCCGAATCCACGCCCGCCCCCATCGCCCGGCCAGAGCCCCGCCCGTGATCACGACCTTGCCGGTGCTAGCGAGCGAAGACTCCTCAACATGGAATCGACAAGACGCCGATAGCGCACGAAGTCGTCGGGCTTGACGACGAGGGTCTCGAGCAGGCCTGCTCCGGATTCGCGCTTGAAGATCCACACCGCAGCGGCGCCTGTGCACGTATAGACGATGCTGGAGGCGGCTGCCGCCCCGCTGATGCCGTAGCGAGGAATCAAAACCAGGTCGAGCACGACGGTCAGGATCATCGAGCCCGCGGCCAGATAGGTGCTGAGAATCGGTTTGCCGATGCCGCTCAGGTAGCTCGAGATGATCTTCGCCACGGTCAGGGTGACGATGCCTGGCAGGAGCAGCCAGAGTGGATGCACCGCCGGCTGCATCGCCGCACCGAAGACGGTCAGGATGAGCGCCTGGCCGAGCGCGAACATCACGACGGCGCCAACCAGGGTCACGAAAACTGTGTTCCGGCAGACCACGGGCGTGATGCGGTCCGCCTCCTTCTTCTCCATGGAGGAGATCTGCGGGAACATCACCAGCGCGAGGCCGTTCGCCCCGTACCACAGCGCCTCCGCCATGGCGGTGGCGATCGAGTAGTAGCCCACGCTGGCGACGCCGCTCAGGCCGTTCACGATCAGCGCGTCCAGCCGGTAGCTCACGGTCATCATCAGGGTCGCTGCATACCCTCGGAGCCCGAAGTTGAGAAAGCTCCGAAGAATGCGCGAATCGAAGCCGAAGCGGATTGGCGCTTCGCGTCGGACCAGAAGGAAACCCAGCACCGCACTGGTCGTGAGGCCGATGGCGAGCGCCACCAGGGCCGACGTCGCGTTGAGATGTCCGGCCAGGGCAAGAACGACTTGAAGGACGAGGGCCACGACCACCTGGATCAAGCTCAGTCCGGCGTACTCGAGCGGACGGTTGAGACCGAGCACGATGGAGGAGCTCGTGCTCGCAAGCTGGTAGAGCCCCGTCAGCGCGACCATGAGCGCGGCCTGTGCCGGCGTCATCTCGTGGAAGTACGTCGGCTGAAACACGACGTAAGCCGCGGCCAGGATTGCCATCGTCGCAGCGGCGGCGACGGACGAGACGCTCAGGAGGGTCGAGACCACGGCGGCGAAAGGAAACTGCCGCTTGCCGATGTAGTAGATGGCCGCCCAGCTGATGCCGAGCCCCGCGACAAAGGCCGACAGGCCGGCCACTGAAGTCGCGAGAGTGTAGATGCCGCGGCCCTGCGCGCCGGTGGCTCGAGTCACCAGGATCGTGATTGCCACCAGGGTGATCAGCTGCAGGACCTGGATGAGAACCGTGAGGATGCTCCGGCGCAAGATCATTGGAGGTCAGGCTATAGCACGGGACATCGCCACGAATCTGCATGCAGCGGGGCGGCAGGGCGCTCGTCCGGGAGCCTCGGAATCCGCCGGGTATAGTGCGGTCAGATGCGCGTCCTTCACGTTGTGACCGCATTCCCGCGCTCGCGGGAGGACGTGATAGTGCCCTGGCTGGTGGAGCTGCTCAAGCGCCTGCCGGCGGCGGGCTACGACGTCGAGGTGTTCACCTCCGCGTATCGCGGCGGCGGTGGCGACTCGTATGAAGGGATTCGCGTCCACCGATTCCGTTACTTCTTTGCGCGCTGGGAGGATCTGACGCACGACGAGGCGGCACCGGACCGGATGCGGCGCTCGCCTCTCTATCGGGTTCTCCCGCTCTTCTACATCGCAGGTGGCTTATGGGGGATCTGGCGCCTCGCGCGCCGGGAGCGCTACGACATCGTGCACGTGCACTGGCCGGTGCCCCACGTGCTGTTCGGCTGGGTCGCGCGCCGCGCCAGCGCACGCGGCACACGCATGGTCACCACCTGGTACGGAGCCGAGCTGCGTTGGGTGCAAAGCTCGCTGCCCATGATGCGCGGCTTCGTGCGCTGGGCGTTGAGAACCTCCGACGAGGTCGTCGCCATCTCGTCCTACACGGCCCGTGAGATCGGCAGATTTGCCAGCGTGCATATGCGCGTGATCCCTTACACGCTTGGGTTCACGGAATCGACGCCGGTGCGCCGCCCCGCCGGGGATGGCTCGTTCCGAATCCTGTTCGTGGGACGCCTGGTCGAGCGCAAGGGTGTGACCCATCTCATCGATGCCGTGGCGCAGCTTCCGACCGATGTTCACGCGCGCCTGACGGTGATCGGCGAGGGCCCGGAGCGGTCTGCTCTCGAGGCGCAGGCCGCCGGCGCCGGCCTCAACGGTCGCATCGACTTTCGCGGGCGAGTTGACGACCAAGACCTTCAGGACGCCTTTGCCGCCGCCGATGTGTTGGTCCTGCCTTCGATCGTCGATGCGAGAGGCGACACCGAAGGGCTCGGCGTCGTACTGCTGGAGGCGATGAGCTGTGGCGTGCCGGTGGTCGGCAGCCGCGCCGGCGGCATCACGGACATCATCGAAGACGAAGCAAGCGGGTTGCTGGTGCCGCCGGCGGATCCTGTGTTGCTGGGGGGCGCGCTGGTGCGGCTGGCCCGCGACCCGGCGCTGGCGGCTCGCCTCGGGGCCGCCGGCGAGCGACGCGTGAGAACGGCATTCGGCTGGCCCGAGATCATGAAAAGCTGGATTGAGTGCTACGGCGCGCCGGGCGCCAGGCAAACCCGCGCCGGCAAGGCGACGCCCTAGACTCTTTCGCTGTGCCGCCAAGAGCGCTGATAACAGGCATCACGGGGCAGGACGGCTCTTACCTGGCTGAGCTGCTCCTGGACAAGGGGTACGAGGTTCACGGCGTCGTGAGGAGGTCCTCCACCATGAATCGGGGGAGGATCGATCACCTGCAGCACGCCAATCCGACCCATGCGGAAGGTTCTCGTTTCGTCCTCCATTACGGCGATATGACCGACTCAGGCGGCCTGAACCGACTCGTAAAGACGGTGCGGCCCGATGAGCTGTACAACCTTGCTGCCCAGAGTCACGTCCAGATCTCGTTCGACCAGCCCGAGTACACCGGCGACACCGACGGTGTCGGCACGACCAGATTGCTCGAGGCGGTCAGGACGCTGGGACTGCCGGTGCGGTTCTACCAGGCGTCGACCTCGGAGATGTTCGGGCTGTCTGCGCCGCCGCAGAGCGAAACGACACCATTCCGGCCCAGGAGCCCATACGCGATCGCCAAGCTTTACGCGCACTGGATGACCATCAACTACCGCGAGGCGCATCACCTCTTCGCCTGCAGCGGCATCCTTTTCAACCACGAGTCGCCTCGTCGTGGCGAGAACTTCGTGACGCGCAAGGTCACGCGCGGAGTGGCTCAGATCCTGGCGGGCAAGGCCGACAAGCTTCGGATGGGCAACCTGGATGCGAAGCGGGACTGGGGCCACGCTCGCGACTACGTCAACGCGATGTGGCTGATGCTCCAGCAGGACGAGCCCGACGACTACGTGATCGCAACAGGCACCACGCGTTCGGTCAAAGACTTCGTCGAGGCCGCCTTCGGCGCGGCCGGGCTCGATTGGAAGAAGTACGTGCAGGTCGACGATGCGTACATGCGGCCGGCAGATGTCGCCGAGCTGCGAGGTGACGCCACCAAGGCTGCGGAGAAGCTGGGATGGACTCCGACTGTCACTTTCGACGAGCTGGTTCGCGAGATGCTCGAAAACGACATGAAGCTCGAGGGCGTCGACCCCGCCAAGCACCTGCGCAAACCGCCCGCGCGAGTCGGGCCGTAGCTGGCGACGCCGCTCGGTCTTCTGTCGGGCTCGTCGCGGCTTTCTAGACTTTCGGGCGAACGATGAGCGCGAATGACGGCGTCCTGTCCGTGATGATGCCGGTGTACAACGAGGAGCGGACCCTCGAGACGATCATCGGCCACGTGCTCGAGCGGCCGGAGGTCGGTGAGCTCATCGCTGTCGACGATGCGTCCAGCGACCGCTCCTGGGAAATTCTTACTAGGATCGCCGCCCGCGACTCGCGTCTGCGGCCGTTTCGCCTCGACGTGAACCAGGGCAAGGGAGCGGCGCTGCGCCGCGCCGTCTCAGAGCTGCGCCTGCCGTTCGCCGTTGTCCAGGACGCCGACCTCGAGTACGACCCGCGGGACTACCCGATACTGCTGGAGCCTCTCGTCCATGAGCGCGCCGATGTCGTGTTCGGTACGCGGGGATTTGCGGGGCAGACTGCGTTCAGCTTCTGGTTCGTGATGGGCAACAAGAGTGTGACTCTGGCGTGCAACCTGCTCTTCGACTGCTACATCTCCGACCTCGAGACCGGCTACAAAGCGCTGAGATCGGACCTGTGGAAGCGCCTCAGCCTGAGGGGAAGCCGCTTCGACATCGAGCCCGAGATCACGGCGCGGGTGCTACGCCTGGGCTATCGGATTCACGAGGTTCCGATCAGGTACTACGCGAGGTCCCGCGCGGAGGGCAAGAAGCTGACCTGGATGGACGGGGTGCAGGCGCTGGGCGTGCTGTTGAGGCTTCGCCTCGCATCGCCGGCAGACCTGTTCGGCGCCGACCTCGGCACCGACTACCACCGCTCGCGGCAGCAGGCGCTGGCCAGCCGGCATCCGCTCTTTGACGATCGCCAGTAGTTAACTCGCGACGCGTGCCGTTCGGACGGCGCCGCCCCTAACAACGTCGCACTTGTAGCATTGCGAGCGGGCGCGGAAACTCGTGGCCCCACATACCAGGCCCACATCTGGAGCAAGAAGTGCCTTCCGACAGCTATGACGTCACTGTTGCGTATCGCGTCTACCCGAAGGTCTCCAGGATTCCGGCCATCTTCGCCGATGACAAGCTGAAGCTGGCCGAGCTGTGCCTTCGATCTTTCCGCGAGTCCATCGGCTCGCTGAAAGTCAAGCTCCTGGTCCTGCTCGACGCATGTCCGCCTGAATATGCGGAGCTGTTTCGGAAATACTTTGCCCCTGGCGACCTGGAGCTGATTCCTTTGGGTGGTGTTGGCAACCACATGACGTTCGCCCTCCAAACGAAGCTGTTGCTGCAGCAGAGCTACTCGGAGCTCGTCTACTTTTCAGAGGACGACTACTTCTATTTCCCCGGCCAATTTCCATCCATGGTTCGCCTCATGCAAAAACAAGGCGACGTGGCGTTTGCGACTCCGTACGACCACCTCGACTATTACAACCAGGCCTTGCATCGCTACCCGACGCGAAAGATCACTTTTGAAGGACGCGAATGGCGAACCGTTGCGTCTACATGCCTGACGTTCCTGACGTCAAAGTCGGTTCTGCGCCAAACGCAACGCGTCTTTGACACGTACGGCCGGGCTCGCGGAAACACCGATGGCGGCCTTTGGTTCAGCCTCACGAAATTTGAGATTCGCAATCCCTTGAAGCTGCTGAGGGTCGGGGCGGAGCAGCCGCGCATGCTGTCAGTCGCGGCAATGGCATGGTATTTCTGCTGGCAACAGGTGCTCTTCGGAACCAAATGGAACCTGTGGGCGCCCGTGCCAACGATTGCCACCCACCTGGATCACAGGTACCTGCCCCCGGGATATGACTGGCCGGCAATTCTTGCCGACGCGGCCACGTCCATCCGCTGATCCGGCCGTCATCGCGCTCTGTCGGCCTCGTGCTCGCTGCCGAACCAGCGAAAGAAGACGGCGAGGGCCGCGACGGTGATCGTGACCTTGCCGAAGACCATCAGGACAGCCCCGGCGACGGTCTGGTCCACGACCGGCGTCAGCGACGCCACCAGTCGCGGCGCGTGGGCGTAGTACTCGTAGAAAGGGACGCGAGAGAAGATCAGCGCGAGGGCCACCCCGTCCTGGGGCAGGGTGGCTGCAAGCATGTAGATGAGCTTGGCGACAGGAGACATGCGCCACCGCGAGTAGGCGGAAGTGGCCTCGAGGATCGGCCAGTACAGCAGCAGGCCGGACACGATGAAGGTGATGTGCTCAGCGACGTGGAGGGGCTCGGAGTAAAGGGTGGCGTCATAGAGGGCGGGTATGTGCCAGCCGATCATCACGGCTCCGGCGATGACCTGCGCGGGGATGGGCTCGGTGAGCACGCGCACACCCGGGACGCGCACCACCCTCGCCACCATTCCTCGCGAGAGACCCAGAAGCATCAGCGGCGGGGCGACGAACCCAAGCAGCACGTGCTGCAGCATGTGGATGCTGTCGAGGTAGTGGTCGGCGATCGTGTCGATGGGAGACTCGAGCGCCACCCAGATCGTGAACAGCCCGAGCCCGAAATACAGGGCATGCCTACGTTCGAAATCCGGTACGTCGCGGGCCAGCCAGGCGTGCCCCAGGTAAAGGAGCACGAGGCCGAGATAGACAGTGGGGTCGAGAGGCCAGGTCACTGATAGGGCACCAATATCCTCTCCCGGCCGGTTTCCTTACTCTGGTCGGATGCACCCGGTGCTCGCACTGTTTCGCCGCAACGCTTGGGCGACCGATCGCCTCCTTGACTTCTGCATGGGAAAGCCGGGCGTCGCAGCCGATGCGGACGGCGACGTGTACGGCAGCATCGAGATGCTGTTCAACCACATCATCAGCTCGGAGGCGGGCTACCTCCGCCTGGTGACCGGCAAGTTTCCGGAAGATCGCGTGCTGCTGAGCGCTCCGAGGTGGCTGGGCGACCTGAATCAGCCCGCTCGATCGCTGCTCGACCACTGGCTCGCGACATTGCAAACGGAAAGAGATCCGGAGGTTGTGCTGCCTTTTCAGCGCGGGGATGACCCTGAGCTGATGCCGGACTGGCTGCCGTTGGTGCAGACGGTTCACCACGGCGACGACCATCGGACGCAGGTCGCCACCCTCCTGAGCCGGCAGGGCATAGAGCCCCCAGATCTCGATGGATGGAGATTCGCCGAAGCCGCGCCTCAATCCATCGACGAAAAG
>DATARC010000023.1:0-9663 GCA_036264335.1 Candidatus Dormiibacterota bacterium | reverse complement strand
GAACACCATGAGCAGCACCATGCCGACGCAGAGATTGACGCTCTCGATCTCGAGGCCAACGTGATACGACGCGAAGTAAGCAAGCACCTGCTCGGCGGGCGCGCCGGCCACCGGGGGCGGCGGCGCGATCAAGGCCGTCGAAACCATGAAGACGACAGCGAGCGCCCCCGAAACCGGCAGCCAGCGGCGGAGGTTCGCCATCTGGATCAGGATGGGCCGTCTAGGGCCCGAGCAGGTACCCCATCCGGCGCGGCATCCGCGCAATGGCGGCCATCACAGGATTTGGCGGCACGCCCCGTTCTTCGGCGGTGTCCTTGGCGATGATCGCGCGGCGGATCACCGCCGCCCCGATGGACCGAAACGGTTGCGGCGGAAACATGCGCGGCTTCGGATTGACCATCGGCAGCCGCGTGGCGTCGGTGTCGGCGCCGATCGCAAGGTCGGCGATCACCCTCCCGGCGAGGTGGCTGGGGGCGACGCCGTTCCCCGTGTAGCCGAGCGCGAAGTACACGTTGCCAGGCTCCAGGCTGCCGAAGGTGGGGAGGTGCGTCGGCGAGACGTCGATCGGGCCTCCCCAACCGTCCTCGAGAGGCACTTCGGAAAAGGTTGGGAACAGGAGTCGAAAGCCCTCCGCCGCCTCGCGCACAGCACGCTCGTCGTGAGTGAACGAGTCGTCGATCCGGCTCGAGGCGCGGCCGCCGCCCCCACCGAATGCGATCCGGCCGTCGCGCGTGGTCCGAAAGTAACGAACCGATGTGCGGAAGTCGGTGACCAGCTCGCCGCCGGTCCAGTTGATCGCTGCCAGCTTCTCCGGGGCCGGAGCCGTCAGCACGATGTAGCTGCTCCAGGCGACGAGCCGCCGGCGCAGCTGCGGCCAGCCGACGGCCCACGCATTCACCGCGAGCACCGCTTTTGCCGCGCGCACGGTGCCGCCGGCGGTCACGGCCACGGCCGGGGGTCCCGGGTCGAGCCGGGTCACCTCGGTGCCTTCGTGAATTGTCACGCCGCGCTCGAGCAACACCCGCCGCAGGCCGCGCGCAAGGAGCGCCGGCTGGACCTGCGCCCCATCCCGCATGAAGGCCCCTGACCGGAATGCGGGGGATGAGCACCGCGCCCTGAGCTCTTCGGCGGTCAGCGGGCGCAGCTCGTCCGCCGCCCCAACCTCGCGCGCCATGTGGATCATCTCCGCGCAGATGGCGTCGTGCTGGGGAGCAGTCGACGCAAACACGTAGCCCGCGTGCTTGTACCAGGCGTCGACCCCATGGGTCGAGCAGAACTCACCGATCGCATTGATGCTGTCACCGATCGCCCGGCAGGCCTTGACCGCCGGTTCCTGCCCGTAGAGCGCGATCAATCCATCGAGCTCGTCCCACCATCCGCTGGCGAAACCGCCGTTGCGACCGCTGGGGCCGCCTCCGCAGATGTCCTGCTCCAGGATCACGACCTTCAGGTCAGGTTTGGCGAGGGTCAGGTGGTAAGCGGTCCACAAACCTGTGAATCCGCCGCCGATGATCACGACGTCGGCGTTGATGTCGCCCTTGAGCGGCCTGGGCGCGGAGTCATGCTCGGCCGCCAGCGCCTCCCTCAGCCACCAGCTGCGCTGCGCACCAGGGGTGAGGGCCTTGCCGGCCAGGTTCAGGGTGTCGGCAGCCTGGGCCACCCGGCAATCTTGAGGCTTTGGCAGCTCCGACCCCAATCCCGGGTCGCCTCGAGCCTGAACTGCGTTGAACGGGTTAGGATGCCAGGGTGATGGCAAATAAGACGGCGACGACGGTTGAGGTAAACGCTGAGAAGGTACAGGCCCTGATTGCGCGCGAGGAAGACAGGTTCCGAGCCGCGCGCCGGAAGTCTGACGAGCTGTGGCGCAAGGCGCGTGCATCCAGCCCCCGCGGGGTGCCCTCCTCGTTCCAGGACTCCGCGCCCCAGCCGATCTTCGTCGATTACGGCCGAGGCAGCCGCATCTGGGACGTCGATGGCAACGAGTACGTCGACTTCCACAACGGCTTTGGGGTGATGGTCGTCGGCCACGCGCACCCGCTCATCGTGGACGCGGTTTCCAAGCGCATCGCAAGGGGCTCGCACTTCGCCCAGCCCGTCGCCGACGACGCCGTGGTCGCCGAGGAGCTGGCCAAGCGCTTCGGGCTCCCGCAGTGGCGGTTCACCAACAGCGGCACTGAGTCGACCCTCGATGCGGTGCGCATCGCCAGAGGGTTCACCGGACGCGAGCGGCTGGTCAAGATCGAGGCCTCTTACCACGGCCACCACGATGCCCTGATGGTCTCGGTCGAGCCGCCCCCGGACCAGATGGGGCCGGTCGAGTCTCCGGCATCTTATCCGCAAAGCGAGGGCATCCCGAAGGCAGTCGTCGAGCTGACGACGGTCGTGCCATTCAACGACCTGCCGGCGCTCGAGCGAGCTTTTAAGAAGCACCCTGACGACATCGCGGCGGTGATCGTCGAGCCGGCGATGATGAACGTGGGCATCGTGCTGCCTGACGCCGGATACCTGGCGGGGATCAAGGAAATTGCTCACCGCAACGGGGCCCTGCTGATCTTTGACGAAGTCAAGACGGGCGTGACCATCGCGCCAGGCGGCGCCACCGGACGTTTCGGCGTGCAGCCCGACGTGATCGCCCTGGCCAAGGCGATCGGCGGCGGCCTCCCGTGCGGGGCGGTCGGCGGCCGGCAGGACGTAATGGCGGTGATCGAGGACAAGCGCGTGGCCCAGATGGGCACTTTCAACGGCAACCCGCTCACCCTCGCCGCCGCGAAGGTGACCCTCCAGGACATCCTGACGCCGAAGGCTTACGCCCACTTCGACGCGCTGGCCGAGGTGCTGCAGGGGGGTCTCGATGGCGTGATTCGAGAGAACGCGCTTCCGTTCCACGTGACCACTCTGACCGCCCGCGGCAGCATCACATACAAGGCGGAGCGTGTGCGCAACTACCGCGATTACCTGACTGTCGACAAGCAGGCCGCATACCTTTCCTGGCTGTACCAGTGCAACCGCGGGGTGCTCATGGCGCCAGGGGCGGAGGAGAACTGGACCCTGTCGGTGCAGCACTCGCAGGAGGATGTCCAGCGTTACGTGGACAACTTCGCGGAGATGGCGAAAGAGCTGCGCTCGTAGAGCCGAAACGGCGCGAGGCGTCGCGCCTGAACGTCTGGAATTCAGCGTGCAGTGCATCCCGTCGGGCCAGAAGGTGCGGGCTAAACCAACTTGTGAAATTGCTGGGATAATGCCCGCATGAGCATCGAAAACATCCTGCTGATCATTGCGTTCATCGCCTTCGTGCTGGCGGCTGTCGGATGGGGTTTCAAGAAGGTCGACCTTATCGCCATCGGGCTCGCTGCGTGGTCGCTTTCAACATTCATCGGCCACCTCTCGAGCCTCTCGCTGAGCATCATCCTCGTGATCCTCGCGTTCATCGCCTTCGTGCTCGCGGCGATCGGCTGGAAGTACAAGAAGGTCGGCTTGATCGGGGTCGGCCTCGCTTTGTGGATGGCCTCGCTATTGATTCACCTGATCATCAAGTAGCTCCTTGGCCTATTCCGCCACTTACGCCACCACCATCAAGGCGTCTATCGAAAAAGCGTTCAACTACCTCGCTGACATCGCCAGGCACGGCGAGTGGGGCAGCACCGATGACAGGATGAAGATCAGCGCGGAGAAGCCAGGCCCACCCGCAGTCGGCGCGCGCTACAAGGCTGACGCGCTCCTCAACGGCAGGGAGAACAAGTCGACTGTCACGATTACGGCCCTGGAGCCACCGAAGCGGATCGCTTTCGACGCCGAGGACTCCAACTCAGTGTTCCACCACGAGTTTCTCCTCACCCAGGAGGGCGACGGGACGCGCTTTGAGCGCCGTGTGACCATGACGAAAGGGCCGTTTTACTTTCCGCTCGTCTTGAGGATCTTCAAGAGCACCGTCGTGAAAAACTACGACGGCGCGATGCAGAACGCCAAGGCGAAGATCGAGGCCGGCGCCTAGGCAGCTTTCAGCGAGCGGCGGTCGTCCGTGCGATTCCGCTGCCGCCGGTCAGTCGGGCGGCGATGATCACCGGGACGATCGTGACCAGGATCACGAACGAGACGACGACGTTCACCTCCGGCAGGCGCTGCCCCAGGCGAATGGCGCCGAAGATCCAGATCGGCAGGGTGTTCTGAGCCCCCGCCGTGAAGGTGGTCACGATCACCTCATCGAAGGAGAGCGCGAACGCGAGCATCGCACCGGCGACCACTGAGGTAGCGATGAGCGGCAGGGTCACGTCCCTGAACGTCTGGAACCCGTTGGCGCCGAGATCCATCGCCGCCTCGATCAATGAGCCCTGCGTGCGGCGAAGTCGGGCGAGCACGTTGTTGTAGACGATCACGATGCAGAACGTTGTGTGGCCCACCACGATCGTCCAGATCGAGAAGGTGATGCCGGTGTAATGGAAAAAGGAGTTGAGAGACAGGCCGGTCACTATCCCGGGCAGAGCCAGTGGCAGCACGAACAGGAGGCTCACCACGTCACGGCCGAAAAATGTCATGCGGTGGATCGCAAATGCCGCGCACGACCCGAGAATCAGCGCGAGTGCGGTGGCAATGAGGCCCGCCCTCAGCGAAAGTCCCAGCGCGGTCTGCACTTCGGTGTCGTTCCACGTCTCGGCAAACCACTTGGTTGTGAGTCCTGGCAGCGGCCAGCTCTCGATATTCGAGCTGTTGAACGCGTACAGGGGGATCAGGAGGATCGGGATGAACAGGAAGAGCAGGATCAGGACGACCCAGAATCGCAAGGCGAATCGCGCCCACAAGCTCTCCACTAGATCAGACCTGCGGAGTTCATTTCTTACAGCGCCTCGAACGCGCCGAGTCGCTTGGCCCCGAGCAGGTACAGCGCCATGATGGCGACTGGAATGGTCGCGAGCGCGGCCGCGAAGGGCACGTTGTTGGCGATGCCCACATTGTTGTAGACGACGTTGCCGATGAATGTCGAGCCGGTGCCCAGTCCAAGCGAGCGCCATCCTGACGATTCGCCACCGACCAGGATCGGGGTGATGTAGTCCCCGAGTGTCAACGAGAAGGTAAAGATCGAGCCGGCGACGACTCCAGGTAGCGCCAGCGGCAGCACAACATCGCGCACCGCGCGGAAGCGCCGAGCTCCGAGGTCGGCTGCGGCTTCCATCAACGACTCCGGCACGCGCTCCATTGCCGAGTAGGTGGGGATGATCATGAATGGAAGCCAGATGTAGGAAAAGACGATCCACATAGCAACATTGGTGTAGCCGACATCAGCCGGCGGGAGGCGTAGCGACTGGAGGCCCCAGTTGAGCACCCCGCTGTGATTGAGGATCAGGATCCACGAATAGACGCGAGCGATGTAGCTCGCCCACAACGGCAGCAGAACGGCCGCAAACAGCAGTGTCTGGACGCGGCGTGACGCAACACGTGCCATGTAGTACGCGAACGGGAAGGCGATGATCGCGTCGGTCACCGTCACGATGGCGGCCATGACGACAGTGCGGCCGATGATCAAACGGTAGGTCGGGTCCGAAACGATGGTCCGGAAGTTGTCGAGGTTCCACACCTGCTCGATCTGTGTAGTGAAGAAGTTGATCTGCCAGAACGCCGTGACCAGGAGCAGCGCCAGCGACGCCAGGTAGATCAGCACGAACCACGCCAGGGGCGGCGTCAACAAGAGCACTGAGCGCAGCCAGGGCCGGCGCCACAACCACGCTTGAAGGGGGGCGGCCCCGCCTTTCTTGCGAGGCCGCCCGACGGTTTCTGCCGCCACTCTCAACTAGGACGCTGTGCGATCAGCCGGCGGTGACGGTGGTCCAAGCAGACTGCCACTGTGAGTAGTCGATGCAGTTCTTGCTCCCGTCGTCGCATGTGGCGATCGGGGTCTTCCAGAACTTGATGCTGTCGAAATAAGAGCCAAGCGCATCAGCGTGGTACTGAGCGCACGAATGCGCCTGAAGCCTTTCCATCTGCGCGCAGGCCAGCTTGTTCACCGGCGTCTCGCCGAAGAACAGAGCTTGCTCAGCTTGCACCAGCGGAGTGCTCACCCACTTGGTCCACATGTAGGCGCAGTTGGGGTGGGGCGCGTTGGTCGCGAGCATCCAGGTGTCGCCCCAGCCGGTCGCGCCCTCGGTGGGTATGGTGTCGGCGACGGCGACCCGTGCCGCCTGCAGGGTGTTCGTCTGGTACGGCCACGCAGCGCCCGCAACCACCTCGTTGGAGGTGAACAGCTGGATCTCGGTGCCGGCGAGGTCCCAGTACTTCTTGATGAGTGGCTTCTGCTGCTTGAGCAGCGCAATCGTTGCGTCGAACTGCTTCTGGGTCAGCTCGTATGGGTCGGTGATGCCGAGGTTCGGCTGGGTGCTCTTCAGGTAGAGCGCTGCGTCCGCGATCTGGATCGGATTGTCCGGCACTGTGATCACGCCCTTGTAGGCGGGGTCGTAGAGGACGCCCCAGCTGGTCGGAGCAACTGGAAACTTCTTGGTGCTGTACAGCAGCACGTTCGGGCCCCACTGGAGGGAGATCCCGTAGTGGATGCCGTTGATGGTGTTGTACGCCGGCGCCTTGAAGTAATCCTGGAAATTGTTGAAGTCGGGGATCAGGTCAGGGTTCATCGGGCGGACGTCGCCGCCGTAGATTAGTCGCAGGTCCGCATCACCGGATGCCGAAACCATGTCGTATTGGCCGCCACCGCCGCCGGCCATCAAGGTCACCATCTCCGCCGAGGAGCCGGCGAACTTCGCGTTGACCTTGCAGCCGGTGGCAGCCGTGAACGGCTTGACCCACGAAGTGTCCGTGTAGCCCTCCCATGCGATCAGGTTGAGCTGACCTTCGCCTGGACCAATCGACGTCAAGGGCTTGAGGTTGGCGGTCGGCGGCGGGGCTGTGGTCGAACCCGCGGCGGGGCCTGTTGAGCCGCAGGCGGTCAGCGCGATGACCGCGGCCGCCGCCGCGGTTGCAAGTCGGAGTCGAAACCCCGGCCCGGCTTCTGTCGTATTCATTCTTCCTTACCTCTCCTGGACTCTTAGTCGGTCGGGGTATCGCCCCGAGCGCCGCCATGGTCGAGAACGTACGTGTGGCCTGGCACCCACGCGAGCCGGACGCGCCGACCCTCGTACCGCAGCGCCTGGCCAGGCGCGTCCATATTCTGGCGTACTACGACGAGTTGCTCGCCCCGGTCGAGCTTGACGATGTACCGGGTGGACGTGCCGACATACACCACCTGCTCAACGATCCCGGGCTCGACGGTCGTTCCGCTGCGCGGCTCCTGGCCTTCTTCCAGCATTTGAAGCTTCTCCGGACGCACCACGAAGCGGACTCCGTTTCGCACGAGCACATTGGAGATCCCGATGAAGCCGGCCACGAACTCGGTGGCGGGGCGCTCGTACACCTCGACGGGCGGACCGATCTGCTCGATCTTGCCGTCGGCCATCACCGCCATCCGGTCGCTCATCGTGAGCGCCTCCTCCTGATCGTGTGTCACATAGACGAAGGTGATCCCCACCTTCTTCTGGATCCGCTTGAGCTCGAGCTGCATCTCCTGGCGCAGCTTCAGGTCGAGCGCTCCGAGCGGCTCGTCGAGGAGAAGGACCTCGGGCTCGTTGACCACGGCGCGGGCAAGCGCGACCCTCTGGCGCTGGCCACCCGAGAGCTGGTTCGGCTTGCGCTTGTCGAGGCCGGCCAGTCTGACCATGCCCAGCGCCCGCTCGACGCGTTCCTGTCGCTCGGCCTTGGGAATGCCCTTGATGCGAAGGCCGTAGCCGATGTTCTCGGCGACAGTCATGTGAGGGAAGAGGGCATAGTCCTGAAAGACCGTGTTCGTCTGCCGCAGATGCGGCGGCATTGAGGTGACGTCGTGGCCGGCGAGCTCGATGGTTCCGGCGTCGGGCCTCTCAAAGCCGGCGATGAGGCGCAGGAGTGTGGTCTTGCCCGAGCCAGACGGCCCGAGCAGGGTGAAGAATTCACCCTCCTGCACCGTCACGTCGACGCCCGCGACTGCGAGCACGTGGCCGTAGCTCTTCCGGACGCCGTCCAATCGCAGCGCGGGCGGGCGCACGGCGGTCTTCGCGGAAGCCCCGTGCCTGGCTTCGCGCGAGTGGATCGCCACTAGCGGTTGTTTCTTCCGGTCAGTCGAGGGATGCCATCACGTGCTTGATCTGGGTGTAGTCCTCGAGCGAGTACATCGACATGTCCTTGCCGTAGCCGCTGCCCTTGTAGCCGCCGTGCGGCATCTCGTTGATGACCGGTATGTGGGTGTTGATCCAGACCGCACCGAACTTCAAGCGGCGTGCCATGCGCAGCGCCCGGCCCACGTCGCGCGTCCACACTGAGGAGGCCAGGCCGTAGTCGACCCCGTTGGCCCAGGCCAGCGCCTGGTCTTCGTCCGTGAACCTCTGTACGGTGACGACCGGACCGAAGACCTCCTTCTTGACGATCTCGGCGTCAGGACCCGACGGCACCACCACTGTCGGCGAGTACCACGAACCCGCTCTCTTGATCCTGCCGCCGCCGGTAAGGACCTTCGCCCCGTCTTTGCGGGCGCGGTCGACGAATCCGGTCACGCGCTCCGCCTGCTCCTCGGACACCAGCGGGCCCATCTCGGTGTCGTCGGCCTTGGGGTCTCCGACCTTCAGGGATTCAACGGCCGGGACCAGGTCTCCCAGCAGCTTGTCGAAGATCTTGGGGCCGGCGATCACACGCGTGGCCGCGGTGCAGTCCTGACCGGCGTTGAAGAAGCCGCCGATCTTGATGCCTTCCACAACCGCGTCGATGTCCGCATCGTCGAACACCACCACTGGCGCTTTGCCACCGAGCTCCAGGTGGACGCGCTTGAGGGTGGCGGCGGCCGCGCGCGCGACCTCCTTTCCAGTCGACACGTCTCCTGTCAACGAGACCATCGCGACATCGGCATGCCTGACCAGGCCGGCGCCAACCGGCTCTCCGTCCCCGGTGATCACATTGAGCACGCCGGGGGGAAAGATGTCCGCGGCCAGCTCTGCCAGTCGCAACGCGGTCATCGGCGTCCACTCCGACGGCTTGAGCACCACGGTGTTGCCGGCCGCAAGAGCGGGTCCCAGCTTCCACGCGGCCATCATCAGCGGGTAGTTCCACGGCGCGATCGAACCGACGACGCCCAACGACTCCCGCCGGATGATGCTGGTGAACCCTTTCATGTATTCGCCGGCCGACTTGCCCTCGAGGATGCGGGCTGCACCCGCGAAGAACCGGAAACAGTCCGCGGTCGGCGGGATCTCCTCCGACAGGGTCGTTGCGAGCGGCTTGCCGACGTTCTCCGATTCCATGCCGGCCAGCTCTTCACCGTTCTCGAGGATCGCGTCCGCGAGCTTCAGCAGCATCTCGCTGCGCTCGCGCGGGGTGGTGTCGAACCACACTTCGTCATAAGCCTTCTTCGCGGCGGCGACAGCCCGGTCCACGTCCTCCGCGGTGCCCTTGGGCACGTGTGCGATGACCTTGCCGGTGGCGGGATTAAGGATCTCCTGGTCGTCTCCGCCTGAGCTGTCGGTCCACTTGCCGCCGATGTACAGCTGGTGACGCTTCAGCGTGGTGCTCATTGGTCCCTCCTTGCGGGTGCTATGACTTCTTCGTCGTGGCGCCGGCGACATCAGCCAATGCTGCGCCGACGATATCGAGGCCTTCGTC
>DATARC010000226.1:0-5117 GCA_036264335.1 Candidatus Dormiibacterota bacterium | reverse complement strand
TCGAGGTGCAGCTCGCCCATGCCGGCGATGATGGTCTGGCCGGTCTCTTCGTCGGTGTGCACCTTGAACGTCGGGTCCTCTTCTGTAAGGCGCTGCAGCCCGATGCCGAGCTTGTCCTGGTCGGCCTTGGTCTTGGGTTCGATCGCCACGGAGATGACAGGCTCCGGGAAGGTGATCGACTCCAGCAGGATCGGGTGGCTCTCATCGGACAGCGTGTCGCCTGTGGTCGTGTATTTGAGACCGACCGCGGCGGCGATGTCGCCCGTAAACACCTCGTCCACGTCCTCGCGGCGGATGGCGTGCATTCGCAGGATGCGGCCGATCCGCTCCTTGCGCCCGTTGGAGGCGTTCAGCACGCCCGACCCGGCCTTCAGCCGGCCTGAATAAACGCGGAAGAACGTCAGCTTGCCGACGCCTTGCGGGTCCATCTGGATCTTGAAGGCGAGCGCCGAGAAGGGCTCAGCATCGTCGTGCTCGCGCACCACGAGCGTCCCCGTCTTGGGATCGGTCCCCTCGACCGCCGGCACGTCCGCCGGCGACGGCAGGTAGTCGACCACCGCATCCAGGATCGGCTGCACGCCACGGTTCCGCAGCGCAGCACCGCACAGCACCGGAACGAGGTGCCCGGCCACGGTTCCACGCCGGAGCGCAGCCATGATCTGCTCCTCGGTGGGCTCCTTCTCGTCGAGGTAGAGGTGCATGATCGCGTCGTCGAAGTCCGCCACCGCCTCGATCAGGTCATGGCGGTGCTGCTTGACGAGCTCCTCCATCCCAGCTGGAATTTCCAGCGACTCGGTGTTGGTCGTGCCCAGGTCGTCCGTGTAGACGATCGCCTGCTTCGACAGCAGGTCGACGTACCCGATGAACTCGTCCTCGGCGCCGATCGGCAGCTGGATGGCAACGGCTCGGGCGCCCAATCGTGTCCGGATCGAATTCAACGAGCCGTAGAAGTCAGCGCCGATGCGGTCCATCTTGTTGATGAAGGCGATGCGGGGCACGCCATAGCGGTCGGCCTGGCGCCAGACAGTTTCCGACTGGGGCTCCACGCCGGCGACGGCGTCGAAAACCGCGACCGCGCCATCGAGCACACGCAGGCTGCGCTCCACCTCGACCGTGAAGTCCACGTGCCCGGGTGTGTCTATGATGTTGATCGTGTGGTCGCGCCACGCCGCAGTGGTGGCCGCGGACGTGATCGTGATCCCCCGCTCCTTCTCCTGGACCATCCAGTCCATGGTCGATGCACCCTCGTGCACCTCTCCCATCTTGTGGATCCGTCCCGCATAGAAAAGGATGCGTTCGGTCGTGGTTGTTTTGCCCGCATCGATGTGGGCCATGATCCCGATGTTCCGGGTCCTCTCGATGGACACCGGGCGCTCCGTCATCTTCAGTGCCAAGCTCATCTCTCTCAACTAGTACCGGAAATGGGAGAAAGCCTTGTTGCTTTCGGCCATCCGGTGGGTCTCTTCCTTCCGCTTGACGGCCCCACCCGTGTTCTGGGAGGCGTCAAGGATCTCGAAGGCAAGCTTCTCAGACATACTTTTCCCGCCACGCTGCCGGGCAAAACGCACGATCCAGCGCCGCGCGAGCGCCAGGCGGCGCTCCGGCCTGATCTCGACCGGCACCTGGTAGGTCGCGCCACCGACTCGCCGGGGCTTGACCTCGAGCAACGGGGTGGCATTTCGAAGCGCCGACTCGAACACCTCGAGGGGCTCCTTCTTGGCCTGCCGGCTGGCACGGGAAAGCGCGTCGTACACGACCTTTTCGGCAGTCGACCGCTTGCCTTTGTTCATGACGACGTTCACGAACTTGGCGATCGCCTCCGACTGATATACAGGATCGGGCGCAATGACACGCTTGACAGGACGGCTGCGGCGAGGCATCTAGGCGGCCTTGCTCTTTTCGCGCTTGGCGCCGTACTTCGAGCGCGCCTTCTTCCGGTTCTTCGTGCCGGCCGTGTCGAGGGTGCCGCGGATGATGTGGTACCGCACACCGGGCAGGTCCTTGACGCGGCCGCCGCGGATGAGCACGACAGAGTGCTCCTGGAGGTTGTGTCCGATGCCCGGGATGTAAGCCGTGACCTCGATGCCTGTGGTCAGCCGGACGCGAGCCACCTTGCGGAGGGCGGAGTTCGGCTTCTTCGGCGTCTGGGTGTAGACGCGCACGCAGACTCCCCGCCGCTGCGGTGAGCCCCTGAGGGCCGGCGCCTTAGACTTCGCTCTGGCCGCTTTGCGTCCGGTGCGGACCAGCTGCTGGATTGTGGGCAAATCTTCTCCGAATAACGGCTCAAAACCCCACGCGGCAATAGCCGATTGGGCGACAAACGATGAGTATACCCAAAAACCGACCCCCCCAAGGCGCACCGAAGCGCGCTCACTACTTCGACCCCGTACCCGAGGTCGAGTCGAAGCGGCGCACCCTTCACCTGCGCGCCGGCGCGGTCGCGATCGAGCTCCAGGCCGACCGGGGCGTTTTCGCGTCCCGTGCGATCGACCTGGGGACCCTCACCCTGCTCAAGGAAGCCCCGCCACCCCCAACCCAGGGCGACCTCCTCGACCTGGGCGCCGGATACGGGCCGATCGCGATTGCGCTGGCGCGCCTCTCCCCCGGCGCCCGCGTGTGGGCGGTCGACATCAACGAGAGGGCGCTCGAGCTCACGCGTGCCAACGCCGCCGCGGCCAAGACACCCAACGTGGTGGCGGCGCTCCCCGATGATGTGCCGGCCGAGCTGAGGTTCGCGGCCATCTATTCGAACCCACCCGTCAGGGTCGGCAAAGCTCCGCTCCACGACCTGCTCCAGCGGTGGCTGCCGCGCCTGGCCCCCGGCGGCAAGGCATACCTGGTGGTGCAGCGCAACCTGGGCGCCGATTCGCTGGCCGCCTGGCTGGAGACCCATGGCTACCAGGTCGACCGCGTGAAATCGAAGAAGGGTTATCGCGTGCTGGCTGTCGCCGGTCCGGGGTAACCTCCAGGCTCCGCCCAGGACAACCTCGGCGGGCGGCGGAAGTTCAGGATCCCGAGAGTATATTTCTGGAGGTGGGCTTGGACCTTCTCCGCGTACAGGACCTGGTAACCGAGTTCCGCACGTCCGACGGCGTCGTCCGAGCCGTCGACAAGGTCTCTTTCTCGATCCGCGCCGGCCAGACCCTCGGGCTGGTCGGCGAGTCAGGGTGCGGCAAGAGCGTGACCGCGCTCAGCATCATGCGGCTCATCGCACGCCCGGGGCGCGTCGCCGAGGGCAGCATCTTCTTCGATGGCAAGGACCTCATCGACCTCGAAGAGGAGGAGATGCGCCATGTCCGCGGAAGCGACATCGCGATGATCTTCCAGGAGCCGATGACCTCGCTCAACCCCGTCTACACCGTCGGCGATCAGATCGCCGAGGCGGTCCAGCTGCACATGAACCTGAACAAGAAGGAAGCGTGGGACCGCGCGATCGAGATGCTCAAGAAGGTTCGAGTCCCCGCCGCCGAGCGGAGGGTCCATGACTATCCGCACAACCTGTCTGGCGGCATGCGCCAGCGCGTGATGATCGCGATGGCCCTCTCATGCAATCCCAAGCTCCTCATCGCCGATGAGCCAACCACCGCCCTCGACGTCACCATCCAGGCCCAGATCCTCGACCTGATGGCGGACCTCCAGCGTGAGTTTCAGATGTCGATCCTGATGATCACCCACGACCTCGGCGTGGTCGCCCAGGTCTGCGAAGAGGTGGTCGTGATGTACGCCGGACAGGTGGTCGAGCAGGGCCCCGTGCGCGCGATCTTCTCGACCCCCCAGATGCCGTACACCGAAGGGTTGTTGCGGTCGATCCCGCGCCTGGGCATGACGCAGACCGAGAAGCTCAATGTGATTCGAGGCGTCGTCCCGAACCCGCTGCGGCTGCCGAGCGGCTGCCGATTCGCCCCGCGCTGCGATTACCGGTTCGACCTCTGCGCCAAGCCGCCACCTCTCTTCGACGTTGGCGGTCAGCTGTCGCGATGCTGGCTTTGCGAGTCGGGACGCCGCCCGCAAGCGGTGCGCAAACCGGCCGGCACCGGGTCGATCGATTGAGCGCGGAAGCCCCCGTGACGTCAGGATCCACGCCGACCCTGGTCAAGGGCCGGACCCTGCTGAAGATCACAGGGATCACAAAGTACTTTCCGGTCCGCTCGGGATTCCTCCAGCGCCAGACCGGAACTGTCAAAGCCGTTGACGGTGTCGACCTCGAGGTCCAGGCGGGCGAGACGCTGGGCCTGGTCGGCGAGTCAGGGTGCGGCAAGTCCACCCTGGGCCGCAGCATCCTTCGACTGATCGAGCCGACCACCGGGAAGATCGAGTTCGAAGGCGTCGACCTCACCCGTCTGTCAATCCGCCGCATGAAGAAGTACCGCGCCGAGATGCAGATGATCTTTCAGGACCCCGTCGGGTCGCTCAACCCTCGAATGTCAGTCGGCGACATCGTCGCCGAGGGCCTGGTGGTGCACCACCGCGGCAGGCGCTCTGACAGAGAGGCGCAGGTCAAAGGCATCCTGAACCGCGTCGGCCTTCGAGCCGAGTATGCCAACCGGTACCCACACGAGTTCTCGGGCGGCCAGCGCCAGCGCATCGGCATCGCGCGCGCCCTGGCGCTGAACCCGAAGCTCATCGTCGCCGACGAGCCCGTCTCCGCCCTTGACGTCTCCATCCAGTCCCAGGTGCTCAACCTGCTGGTCGAGCTGAAGCGCGAGTTCAATCTCACCTACGTCTTCGTCGCTCACAACCTTGCGGTGGTCGCGTACATCTCCGACCGGATTGCGGTCATGTACCTCGGCAAGATCGTCGAGCTGTCCCCCGGGCTCGAGCTTTACTCGAACCCCATGCACCCCTACACGGTGGCTCTGCTATCCGCGATTCCCGCCCCCGACCCCGATGACCGTGGCAGGCCCATCGTCCTGCAGGGCGACGTGCCCAGCCCTCTGAACCCGCCCTCGGGGTGCCACTTCCGCACCCGTTGTCCACTGGCCAAGAAGAAGGGGACGGTGGAAGGCATCTGCGCGGAGAAGGAGCCACCGCTGGCCGACCGCGGTAAAGGCCACCTGGTGGCGTGCCACTTCGCCGGAGAGAGCTAAGAACTCCAGAGACCGGATCGAAGTTCAGTC
>DATARC010000113.1:0-8847 GCA_036264335.1 Candidatus Dormiibacterota bacterium | reverse complement strand
TGAGGCGGAGCGGCGACTGACCTCCGAATGGCGCGAGGCGGTGATGCGCGACGCCCATCATCCGTCGATAGTGGCGTGGGTTCCGGTGAACGAGAGCTTCGGTCTCGGGCCGAGTCCACCGGCCGCGTTCCTGGACCACCTGTACGAGCTGACGCATGTGGTGGACGGCACCCGGCCCGTCGTTTCGAACGACGGGTGGGAGCACGCCACGAGCGATATCTGCACGCTCCACGACTACGGCTCAGGCCAGGAGCTGGCGGCCCGATATCGGACAGTCGAGTCAGCGCTGGCGAATCATCCGCATCCGGTGCATCTGCCCGGTCACGCTTATCACGGCGAGCCGATCGTCGTCAGCGAGTTCGGCGGCATGGCGCTCGCCGGCTCCGGTGGCTTCGGTTGGAACGAGGCCGCCGGGCCCGAGGCCCTCGTCACCGACTACCGGGAGATGGTGACCGCGCTGATGGCGCCCGGGCCGGTCGAGGGGTTCTGCTACACACAGCTGACGGATATCGAGCAGGAGAAGAACGGCCTGCTGACGGCAGACAGGCAGCCGAAAGCCGACCCTGCCGTGATCCGCCAGATCACGCAGACCCCAAAACAGCGCTAAGCCCGGCGCTAGGCGGTCGCCCGCTCCGGCAGCGCGCGCGCCCGCGCCACGGCGCCCAGCCACGCTGCGCTGGGTTTCGGGTGCCTCGCGAACGTGTGCCGATCGACTGCCACCAGGCCGAAGGTCGGCCCATATCCGAACGCCCACTCGAAGTTGTCCAGGAGCGACCAGTGGAGGTAGCCCCGCACGTCGATGCCCTGCGCCAGGCACGCCTGCGCCTCCTGCAGAGCACCGTCGACGTACGCGACCCTCTTCTCGTCGATCGATGTCGCGATCCCGTTCTCCGTCACGAGGATCGGGATCCCTCCGGTGCTCTTCCACGCGCGCCTTATCGCGCCCCCCAGCGCCTGCGGATAGTACTCGTAGCCCATCTGCGTGGTGTCGTCAGCCTCTTCGATCTCTCGCGTCCAATCGCTCCAGTCGTGACCCGGGCTGCGCGGTCCCTCGGGCCCGATGCGAAATCGAGTGTAGGTCTGGACCCCGATAAAGTCGTCCCGGCGCGCCAGCTCGAAGAACCTGTCGTTGATGCGCGACTCGACCTCGAGCGAGGTGTTGCCGGGCTCCGCGCCATCCTCGTACTGGATGTCGGGGATCGCCAGGGTCACCCCGATTGGCGCGCTGGTGTGGGCCCTGATGGCTGCAGCGCCCGCTGCGTGCGCTTCCAGCAGGTTGTCGATGGCCGCCTGTGCACCAGCGTTGTCGTCGGTATGGCCCGGCGGATTGATGCCTAGCAGATAGCCGCTCTGGCCGAGGCCCTGGGGCTCGTTGAGCGTGCACGCGATCCCTATCGCGTCTCCAAGCGCGGCAGCGGCACGATCACAGTAGCGCTCGAACAGCGACGGAAATCGTTCGGACGCGAATCCGCCCAGGTCAAGCAGCCACTTCGGCAGCGTGAAGTGATGGAACGTAAGGATCGGCGTCACCAAGTTTCGGTGGCAGGCCTCCAGCATCCGCCGGTAATGGTCGAGCTGAGCGGTCGAGAACTCACGCTCGGCGGGCTCGATGCGCGCCCACTCGATGCCGAATCGGAAGGCGTTCAGGCCCAGTCCGGCGAGCATCGAGATGTCGTCCTCGTAGCGGTGGTAGAAATCGCAGGCGTCTCCAGACGGCTCGCGACACAGCGTCCCTTCGCGATGCTCCCACCACCACCAGTCGCTGTTCGTATTGCCGCCCTCGACCTGATGCGCTCCGACCGCGGCGCCAAAAAGAAAGCCTTCGGGAAAGGAGTTGGACATAGCCGGCCAATCTAGCACCCCTCACCCGGCCATCCATGGCCGCCGAACTGAGGGTTCGACACGAAACAGACTCCGCGTTATGATCCCGGAAGCAGTCAGGGGCCCGACGGGGCGTTTTGGGGGTGTTTCATGATCGGTCGTAGGCTCACATCGCTTATCGGTTTGGCCATGGTCGGGCTCATTCTGGTCGCATGCGGTGGCAACTCCTCCACAGCAGGTAAAGGCTCGGTCCACGTGCTTGCCGTGTGGGCAGCAGCGGAGCAGGACTCATTCATGGCAACCCTGAAGCCTTTCGAGGACCAGACGGGAATCAAGGTCCTGTACGAGAGCACCCGAGACGTTGACTCCGTACTGGCAACCCGAATCGCGGCGGGCAACCCGCCCGAGATCTCGTCGCTGCCGAGCCCGGCCACCCTGTCGAAGTACGCCGCGCAGGGCAAGCTCGTTCAGCTCGACAACGGCATCCTCGACATGAACACCATGAACGCGCAGTACTCGCCAGGTTGGATCAAGCTCGGAACCATCAACGGCAAGCTCTATGAGATCTTCGCCTGGGCATCCGTGAAGGGGCTCATCTGGTACAACCCGACAAAGTTCGCGGCGAAGGGCTACCAGGTGCCCACGACGTGGGCCGACCTCATGACACTTCAGGCCAAGATCAAGTCCGACGGCACCACCCCGTGGTGTATCGCCGTCAACAGCGGAGCCGCCTCCGGTTGGCCGGGCAGCGACTGGGTCAAGGAGATCGTGCTGAGCCAGTCCGGACCTGCTGTGTACGACAGCTGGTGGCAGGGCAAGACCAAGTGGACCGACCCCGCGATCAAGCTCGCGTGGCAGACCTGGGGCCAGATCCTTGGGCCAAACGATTCCAACGTATCCGGCGGCTCCAAGACCATCCTGTCCCAGCCGTTCGGCAACGGTGGCGACGGCCTGTTCAAGAACCCGCCCAAGTGCTACATGCACAACCAGGCGTCGTTCATCACCGCCAACTTCGTAACGCAGGACAAGGCCGTCGCCGGGACCGACTTCAAGTTCTTCCCGCTGCCCGACGTCGACCCGCAGTACGCAGGCGCGCACGTGGGCGCCGGCGACGCGTTCTCCATGCTCAAGGACACCTCACAGGCCCGCGCGCTGATCAAGTACCTCACCACCCCAGAGGCTCAGGCGATCTGGGTCAAGCGCGGCGGCAAGCTCTCACCGAACAAGAGCTTCGACCCGGCCAACTACCCCGACGACATCACGCGACAGGTCGCGGACGTCATGACCTCAGCGAAGATCTTTGACTTCGACGCCGGAGACTTGATGCCGACCGCGATGTTCAACGCTTACTGGCAGGCTGTGCTCAAGTTCGTGGCCGACCAATCGAAGCTTGATTCGATCCTTCAAAGCCTGGACGCAGTTCAAGCAACCGCATACAAGTAAAGAAACGTAGGGGAGGGAATCGGCGATGGACTTCAGCGTCCTGCTGACCGACATACCTACGCTTGCAATCGTCATCGTTGGCGTGCCAGCGGTACTCGGCGCCTATATCGTGGGCGGCGAGTACCTGGTCCGCCTGCTGCCGGACGGGTCGAGGCCGGCGGTCAGACCGTGGATCTGGGTCGGCCCGGCCCTCATCATCGTGGGGGTCTTTCTCGTCTATCCGGTTTTCGGCACCCTGTGGAGAAGCTTCTTCGACAGCAGCGGCAACAACTTCGTCGGCCTTGACAACTATGCCAACCAGCTGAGCGGCTTTCCGAACGGAAATGCATGGATCGCGATCAGGAACAACGTCTACTGGCTGATCCTCTTCACGCTCCTGGTGCTCTTCTTCGGGCTTCTGTTTGCGGTCTTGACCGACCGAGTGCCTTATGAGAGCCCGATCAAGTCGCTGATCTTCATGCCGATGGCGATCTCGTTCGTCGCCCTGTCGGTCATCTGGCTGTTCATGTACAGCTACCAGCAACCCGGCGACCCTCAGACCGGGACCATGAACGCGATTCTCCAGGTCTTCCACCACGATCCGGTCACGTGGGTCCAGGACCCGAAAATCGCGACATTCGCGCTGATCGCCGCGGGCATCTGGGGTTTCGTCGGTTTCGCGATGGTGATCCTGTCGGCGGCGCTGAAAGGGATACCGGGTGACCTCCTGGAGGCGGCCCGCGTCGATGGCGCCGGCGAGATCACGATCTTCCGCCGCGTCATCTTCCCGCTGATGATGCCGACGATAGTGGTGGTCGGCACGACATTGGTCATCTTTGCGCTCAAGGCCTTCGACATCGTTTACGTGATGACCGGCGGGAACTACGACACCGACGTCCTCGCCAACCGCATGTACAAGCTGGCTTTCCAATCCCCGTTTGAAAACGGGTTGTCAAGCGCAGTCGCCATCATCCTCGTCGTCGCGGTAGTGCCCGTGCTCGTCTTCAACCTGCGGCAGTTCCGAGCGGTGGAGGCAAGGCGATGACGATAGCCAGCGAGCGCGTTGCGGTGCCCGCGGCCGAGCGGCGGCTGTCGCCAGAATGGCTCGGAAACATCTTCTCGAAGTCCCTTCTCCACGTCGTGGTGATCGGCATCACTTTGATGTGGATCGTCCCGACGCTTGGGCTGCTGGTCAGCTCGTTCCGGTCGCCGGCGGATATCGCATCGACCGGTTGGTGGACGGCTCTGTCGCCTCCCTTCAAGTTCACCCTGGACAATTACACCGGGGTGCTGAACACGAGCAACCTCGGCACCAGCTTCTTCAACAGCTTCATGATCACGATCCCCGCGACTGTCATCCCTGTGACCATCGCGGCCTTTGCCGCGTATGCCTTCTCCTGGATGAAGTTCTGGGGGCGCGACTTCTTCTTCCTGGCCCTGGTCGGCCTGCTGGCTGTGCCGCTTCAGGCGACGTTCATCCCGATCCTGAGCCTGTTCGTCAAGCTCGGCCTAACCCCTGACAACGTCGGTTTCCTGGGGCTGTGGCTCGCGCATACAGGCTATGGCTTGCCGTTCGCGATCTACCTGCTCGCCAACTTCTTCCGCTCGCTCCCGACGGATCTCTTTGAATCGGCCGAGATCGATGGCGCGGGCACTCTGACGGTGTTCTTCCGTATCGTGCTGCCGCTATCGGTTCCCGCGATCGCGTCGTTGGTCATCTTCCAGTTCCTTTGGATCTGGAACGACTACCTGGTGGCCCTGATCTACGTCGGCGGCACCGCCGACTACGCGCCGCTGACGGTGACCATCGCGAACCTCGTCAACTCGAACGGCCAGGGCTGGGAGCTGCTGACCGCCGCGGCCTTCTTCTCGATGATCGTGCCGTTGATAGTCTTCTTCAGCCTCCAACGCTTCTTCGTCCGCGGCATCCTTGCCGGGTCTGTTAAGGGGTAATAGAAAGAACATGTCATCAGTCACGTACGACCACGTCGTCAAGCGCTACACCTCCGACCTGACAGTGGTCAAAGACTTCAACGTCGAGATCAAGGACAAGGAGTTCATGGTCCTGGTTGGGCCGTCTGGATGCGGCAAGTCCACCGCACTTCGCATGCTCGCCGGTCTTGAGTCCATCAGCGAAGGCCAGATCCGGATCGGCGACCGGGTGGTCAACGACGTCGCCGCTAAGGACCGCGACATCGCGATGGTGTTTCAGTCATACGCCCTGTACCCGCACATGAGCGTGTACGACAACATGGCGTTTCCCCTTCAGATGCAGCATATGAAGAAGCCGGACATCGACACACGCGTCAAGAACGCATCGCGCATTCTCGGCCTGGACAACTTCCTGGTCCGCAAGCCCCGCGCCCTTTCAGGCGGCCAGCGCCAGCGCGTGGCCCTCGGCCGGGCGATCGTGCGCAACCCGAAGGTCTTCTTGCTGGACGAGCCGCTGTCGAACCTCGACGCCAAGCTGCGCGGCCAGACGCGCATCGAGCTGCAAAAGCTCCACCGCGACCTCGAGACCACCTTCATCTATGTCACGCACGACCAGGTCGAGGCGATGACGATGGGAGACCGTATCGCGATCATGAACGCCGGCATCCTCCAGCAGGTGGGCAGCCCGGGTGAGATCTACGACCACCCCGCCAACCTGTTCGTCGCGGGCTTCATCGGCAGCCCGACCATGAACTTCGTGCCGGCGACTGTCGAGAACGGTTCGGCCAAGGCATCGGGCTTCTCGGTGAAGCTGCCCAAGCCTATTGCTGCGACCAAGGGAACATTAGGATTCCGGCCCGAGGCGGTTACAGATCGCGTCACGGACGAGGCGAACTCCATGCAGATGAAGGTCGACGTGGTGGAGCGGCTGGGCTCCGACCAGTTCCTCTACGGCAAGGTGGGAAGCGACGCGGTCACCGCCAGGGTTGACCCGCGGATGAAGGTCGACCCGGGCGACACCGTCAAGTTGGGCCTCGACACGCGCACGCTGCACTTCTTCGACGCCGAGTCCGAGCTCGCCCTGCTCTAGATCCGTGTCGGGTTAGGTCTCCCGTGGAGACCCTGCGCGCGCGCGACGATTTCGACAGCGCGCGCTTCAAGGCATTTCGGCGTGCGATCCGGGCGGCGCTCACTCGGCGCAGGGAGCGCCTCGTCTCGCTCGACCGGGTGCTGGCCGCGGCGGGCCTGGAAGGCAAGTCCTTCGGCGGCGTGCGGGAGATCCCGCTCGACAAGGTGGTCGGTTCGGCTGCCGCCGACGCCAAGGCTCACGATTTCGACCCGGCCTTTCTTCCCGCCAACCGGCGCCTGCGAGACCGGTGGACTCGCATCTATACGGCGATGGTGGAGGGCGACGAGCTGCCGCCGATCGACGTCTACAAGCTCGACGACTACTACTACGTCATCGACGGGCATCACCGGGTCTCGGTCGCCAGAAGCCTGGGTCGCCAGGAGATCAACGCCCGCGTGATCGAGGTGAAGACGCGTGCGCCGGTGGGATCGCACATCGACGGGGCGGCACTACTGCGGGCAGCCGAGTACTCTGCGTTCCTTGATGCCACCCAATTGCATCGCACCCGGCCCGAGGCGCGGCTCGAGTGCAGCCGGCTGGGTCGCTACGACGAGATCTTCAAGCACATCCTCGGCCACCGCTACTTCATGGGGCTCGAGCAGGGGCGGGAGGTGCCGATCAGCGAGGCGGCGGCCAGCTGGTACGACAAGGTCTACACGCCCGTGATCAAGCTCATCCGCAAGTACAGGGTGCTCGAGCTGATGCCGGGCTGGACCGAGGCGGACCTCTACGTGGAGATCACCCGGCGGTGGCTGCAGCTCAGCGAGGAGGGCGCGCCCTCGGGCCCAGACCCGGCGCTGCATTCCCTGCTGGACGAGGAAACCAGAAGCTTCTGGGCACGGCGCCGGACGCTGAAGCTGGACGCCGAAGCATGATCGGGCTGATCTTCGGGCCGCCCGGGAGCGGTAAGGGCACGCAGGCGGCGCACGTGGAGCGGGAGTTCAAGCTGTCGCACCTGTCGACGGGCGACATCCTCCGCGCCGAGGTGGCCCGCGGCAGCGACATCGGCAAAGAGGCCGAGCGCATCATGCGCGCCGGCGACCTCGTTCCGGACGACCTGATCATCAGGATCGTCCAGGGCATCCTGCGCGATCCAGACGTCAGCTCCGACGTGCTCCTGGACGGCTTCCCGCGCACCCTGGAGCAGGCGAAGGCGCTGGACCGCATGCTGGCCAGCGAGGGCCACAAGGTCGACTTCGTCATCGCCTTCAAAGTGCCCGAGGAGGTGCTGATCGAGCGACTCCTGCACCGGGCTGAGGTGGAGGGCAGGGCCGACGACACCCGGGAGGCGATCACGGAGCGGATGCACGAGTACAGGCACCTGACGGAGAAGGTGCTCGAGCACTACCGGAAAGCAGGCGTGAAAGTCCACGAGATCGACGGACTCGGAACGGTGGAGGAGGTTTTCGGCCGAATCCACGAGGCGCTGAAGCACGCCGAATAGGGGGTGCATGCAGGGTCCCAACCGCGAAACACAAGCCTATGCTTGCCTTCTGGAGTTCGCGCTGGGGAGCGTGTAGTACGGCAAAGAAGGCTCGGGTCGAGGATCTAGGTCACCAGACCAAATCGAACGGCAACGGGCAGGCGCCCAGCCCCGTCGCGGCCGCCGCGTCGGCGGCCGCCGCGTCGCCGGTCGCCGCGTCGCCCACCAAGAGCGCCTTCCCCCCGATCGCCGACTACGCCTTCCTCTCCGACTGCGAGGTCAACGCTCTGATCGCCCCGAGCGGCCGGGTGGAGTGGATGTGCCTGCCACGCCCTGACAGCCCCAGCGTCTTCGCGGCCATGCTCGACCGGGCCGCGGGCGGCTTCCGATTCGGCCCCATCGGCGTCTCCGTCCCGGCCGGGCGCCGCTACCTCCCCGGCACCCTGGTCCTCGAGACCACGTGGCGGACGCGGACCGGCTGGATGGTGATCCGCGACGCCCTGTGCATCGGGCCCTGGTACCACGAGCAGCGGCGGTCAGGCACTCACCGCCGGCCGCCCACCGACCACGAGGCCGAGCACATCCTTCTGCGAACGGCGAAATGCGTCGTGGGCAGCGTTGAGCTGAGCCTCGACTGCAGCCCGGTGTTCGATTACGGCAAGACCGCGGCGCACTGGGAGTACTCGGGGCCCGGGTATGAAGAAGCGATCGCGTCGGGAGGGCAGGGCGATGTGCCCCTGCGTCTGGTCACCGATCTGAATGTCGGCTTCGAAGGACCGGGAGCGCATGCCACCAAGACCTTGAACGAAGGCGAGACGGCCTTCGTAGCGCTCTGCTGGCCGCGCTCGCAGTATTCCGCCTCGAAAGAGCTGTGGGCGGAACACCCACCTCCGGCGACATGCGAAGAGGCCTTCGCACGCGTGGAGCGCACGGCGGACTTCTGGCGCCAATGGATCAACCACGGCGAGTTTCCGGAACACCCCTGGCAGAGCTTCCTGCAGCGCAGCGCCCTGACATTGAAAGGCCTTACGTACAGCCCGACCGGCGCCCTGCTCGCAGCCGCGACGACGTCGCTTCCGGAGACGATCGGAGGCGAGCGCAACTGGGACTACCGGTACAC
>DATARC010000084.1:0-9066 GCA_036264335.1 Candidatus Dormiibacterota bacterium | reverse complement strand
CGCTTCATCAGCTCTTCGAGCAGGTCGCGCGTTTCCGGGTCTGACATCAGCTTCTGCTGCATGTCCTCCGCCGATCGCCGTATCTCGGGGTCGCTCAGCAGTCGCTCGGTCATGCCCTGGAACCGCGCGGCCATGTCCTTCATCGCCGCCTCCTGGGCGACCTGGATCAGGATGGGCTGGCTCGCCGCCGCCACGACCGCCTCGGCCTGGGCGCGCACCATCTCGATCCCCTTGCAGCCCAGGCACTCGCCTTTGAGCCCGCAGTGGCAGACCTGGGGGCGCAGCCGGTCGAGAGCCAGGTGAAGCTCAGACATGTCGGTAGGCCCGGCCATGGCCCCAGATTACGCCGGTTCTAAATACAAATAGTCCGGGCTAGCGCGGCCGGGTTGACCGGGGTCTCCCCGGCCATGACTTTGTACTTACTGCACCCCAATCGTCGCGTGGAGAAATCATTCAATAAACCCATCCCGGGAAGGAGAGCAGCCACGCGCGTAGCGCCTGGCGATGGGAGGAAACCCGTTTCCTCCCTATTTTTTTCGTTCGTACATCGATTCGATCTGGTCTGCGTACTTCTGGGCAACGACCTTCCGCTTGATCTTGAGCGTTGGTGTGATCTCGCCGGCCTCCTCGGTGAAGGCCCGCGGCAGCAGGGTGAAGTACTTGATGGCCTCCCATGAGCCGACCCTTTTGTTGACGCCGTCCACCGCCTTGTCGATCAGGCCGATCACGCGCTCATCGTGCACGAGATCCTCGGGCAGCCCCTGAACCTGCCGGTTGACCGCGCCCCAGTCCGGGACGATGAGGGCCGTCACATAGGGACGGCTCTCGCCGATCACCACCGCTTGCTCAACCAGGTCGTCGCGCTGGATCTCGAACTCGAGCTGCTGCGGCGCCACGTACTTGCCACCGGCAGTCTTGATCAGATCCTTCTTGCGATCCGTGATCTTGAGGAACCCGTCGGCGTCGATCTCGCCGATGTCGCCCGTGCGGATCCAACCGTGGTCCAGCGTTTCGGCCGTGGCGGCTGGGTTCTTGTGGTAGCCGAGCATGTTGCCAGGGCTGTTGACCAGGATCTCGCCATCCTTCTCGATCCTCAGCTCAATCCCGGGGAACGGCTTGCCCACGGTCAGGAAGCGGTGCTCGGTCAGCGTGTTCGAGCAAGCCCCTGATGACGTCTCCGTCATGCCCCACCCGTTGAGGATCGGAACCCCGATGGCCCAGAAGAACTCCTCGATCTCGCGGGCAAGCGCGGCGCCGCCGCTGATGAAGAAGCGCAAGCGCCCTCCGACCAGTCGATCGCGCAGAGGGCCGAGAACCAGGCGCTCGGCAAGCCCGTGCTCGGCCTTCAGCATCGCCCCAGGATTTGCCTCGTGTGAGAACCGGGTGCCGACGCCGACGGCCCAATTGAACAGCGCGCGACGGAATCCTGGCGCTTCGCGCACTCGATCCATCACGCGCGAATGCATCTTCTCGTAGACGCGCGGAACGCTGAGGAGGATGGTCGGCTGAACGGCGGTCAGGTCATCGGCCAGCCTGTCGACGCCTGAGAGCCATGTTTGGCCGCCGAACATCAGCACCGTGAACGTACCGTTGATGCGTTCGAAAACGTGTGAGTAAGGAAGCCACGAGAGGGTGTAGTCAGACTCGCTGAGCGGGTGCACCTTGATGACCGCACGCGTCACGTCCACCAGGTTGCGATGGGCGAGCTCTGCGCCCTTCGGGTCACCGGTGGTACCCGAGGTGTAGACAATCGTGCACACGTCGTCGGGCCGGACGCGCTCGAGCCTCTCGAACACCTCGACCAGATGTTGCGGGGTCTGCGCCAACCAGCCGGCGACCTCCTTGTCCATCGTCACGATGCTTCTCAAGGTTTGAGTCGTGGTCAGCTTCGACGCCATATTCGAATCGGAGGCGATCGCCAGCACCGCGTCGCAGTTCGCCGCGATCACCTGCGCCACCTCGGGCACCGTCCCTGAATAGATCGGTACCGAGACTGCGCCCGCGGCCTGAATCCCGAAGTCGCAGTAAAGCCATGAGAGGCTGTTGGGTCCCATGACCACGACGTGGTCGCCAGCTTTCACGCCGGCTTCGACCAGCGCCGACGCAACAGCCAGAGTGCAGCGGGTCAGATCCGCCCAGGTGTCGACCTTCCAGCCCTTGCCATCGGGGTAGTGGATCAACGGCCGGTCGCCGTACCGGGCGGCCTGACGGAAGAGGACGCCGACTGTGGTGCGGTCGGCGATGGCCTCCGGATTCAGCTGCCGGTTTGCGGTTCCCTCATCCGATGTCCGTACGGACATCGTGCGCTTACTTGACCGCTTTGACGGTGAGCGTGAGCGTGCCGGACGGCACGCTGACGGTTATCTTGTCGCCCTTCTTCTTGCCGACAAGGGCACGGCCGACCGGGGACTCGACAGAGATGCGACCTGCCGACGGGTCACTCTCGACCGCGCCCACGAGGTGATAGGTCTCGGATGAGCCCTCGGTGTCCACGACGTCGATGGTGGAGCCCGGTCCGGCGACACTCGAGTGCGACTCCTTGATGATCTGCGCACGGCCGATCATCTCCTGGAGCTCGTAGATGCGGCTGTCGAGGAGACCGACCTCCTCCTTCGCCTGCTCGTACTCGGGGTTGTCTTCGATGTCCCCAGGCTGGAACGCTTCCTTGAGTCGTTCACCCGCTTCGGCGCGCCTCTTCAACGCGACCTCCAGGTCGCGCTTGAGCTTCTCCAGCCCCTCGGGCGTCAGCAAAACAGGTTCGTTCAGATCCATCTCCCCAGCCTCGGGCCAACAATAATACCCGCCATATGGACCCAACCGACCTGCGCGCCGGGCTGGCCGAAAGGCTGGCCGCGAATGAGCCGATCGATGCACCAGCGTTCAACGCCGCCTGTTTCATGCTCTCGCGCTCGCTCGAAGAGCTGAACCTGAGCGTGCCTGAGGCGGCGCCGCTGATCCGGCGGCTGCTTCGCGTGGCCGGTCGCGTGGTGATCGACACCGGTAACACGGGAGCTGCGGCAGAGACCTGGCCCAGCACCGAGGAGATGGCGCTCCAGTGGATCGACGAGGCGCTGCGCGACCTGGGCTATGAGGTGCGAGCGTCACCAGAGGGAGGCCGACCCGCGCTCAAGCGCGCGGAAGCTGAGTGGGGTGGCTAGCGGGAACCCGGGGTGTTAGTTGATCAGCCGGGCGGCGGGCGGCGCGGGCGCGTAGTTCGGGTTGAAGTCGATGCCGACCGAGGCGGAGCCGGAGACCTTAGCCGTCCACGCGATCACCTGACCGGCCAGAGGAGACCGATTACCACCACTGATCGTCCAGTCGGCCGACGGAGTGTAAATGGTGCCGATGAACTGGGTCGAGGCTCCTCCGTTCAACGTGTTCGAGCAGGAGCTGCCGGGCACCTGGTAGATGACGATCCAGTTGTACTGCTCGCCGGCGAACACGTAAGTCGCGCCCTGCGCGTTCTGGCTCAAGCAGGAGCCGTTCGGGAAGTAGAACTGCACAGCTCCAGGAGTCACCTTGGAGGACTGGCACGGTGCGTTCACGTTGCCAGGGTTGGGCGAGGGCACGCAGTAGTTCTCGTTGGCGACGTCGCCACCCTCGTAGGGAGGGTACTGCAGGTCCATGTCGGCGTTTTCCTGCGACAGCAGCCCCGCCGGCGGCGGGCAGCTGCTGAAGCACTGCGGGGGGTTCTCATCGATTGGTGGCTTGCAGTTGGTGGTGCGGATCTGGGCAAAGCAGGCAACCGATGGGTTCGGGATCTGGGTGTCGTTGAGGTCGTAGACGCTGGCGCCACCGGCCGGAGTCGCGCCTGCCGAAGCGGCACCCAGGGCCCACGCCGGGCCGCTCGGGTAGGTGCCCGTCGGAACGCCGTTGGTGAAGCCGGGGGCGTTGTAGCGGCCGACGAAGCCGAAGTTGTCCTGGATCCCGTCGCAGCCGTTCGGATTGATGTAGACGTTGTAGTACTGCGCCCCAGGGGCGTTCTGGGTGATGTTGATCGTGATGCCGATCATGGACGGGGCATGCAGGGCGCCGACGACCGCGTTCGGCGTGAGCTTGCAGGCGGATGGGGCGCTCTCACGGCGGCAGCCCGGCGCTCCAAAGCACGGGTTGGGCGTGACGGTCGGGTCATCGAAAGTGTCGAAGCGGACCGAAGTGAGCTCGACGCCCCACTTATTGTTTCGGCTCAGGGTGTCGCTCACCCCGGAGTGGCAAACGGCAGGCGTCAATGGCGACAGGTTCGTGCATGCAGGCCCGGCAGTAACGGTCTGAGCGGCGCCGTTGACGACGGAGAAGTGACCGGCGCAGCCGGTGCCGTTCATGTCCCAGAACTGTGGGTTGGCAATGGCCGCCGTTCCGGGCGCCGACGCGCTTTCCTCATCAGGCGCCTTGAGCTCATTGGACAGGAGGCTGCCGGTGGCGTCTGACGCATAGCCGCTGGCCCAGGTGTAGACGCCGCCGGTCATGAAAGCGCAGCTTGCGGATCCACCGGTTAGGTGAAAGTTGCCGTAGACACCAGGACCCATCTCGGTATACGTGCCGCGGTTGTACGGCGAGTAAGCCCCTGGTGCTGCGTAGTAGACGTGCGACGGGGCCAGGTATCCCGGGTCCGGCAGCGCGGGCGCCGGCACCACCGCATTTCCCTGGGTGTCGCCCGGGGCGCACGGCGGAGGATAGGGGATGAATCCAGGAGTCGCGTTGTAGCAGAAGTACTGCGCGACGTTGCAGTTGGAACCTGCTGCCCCATAGCAGTTGCCTGCCTCGTGGAGGTTGTTGTCAACACAAGCCGTGCCGTTGGTGTAGGTGTCACCCAGGACGGTCAGGTCCGCAGACCCGGTCAGGGTGAGAGCGCAGTTCCCGTTGCTCAGCGTCAGCAACGCCGGGGTCTGGCGCTGGTTGCCGACGATGGCTGTCGCCGTCGCATTGATGGTGACGTTGACCGGGCCGCCGAAGATCTGCATGAAGGCGAGGGGCAGGCCGTGGGTGGTGCTCAGCTGAAACTCGTAGCCGTTGAACTGGGTGTCGGTGGCCACCGTGGTGAGCTGGTAGCCGCCGGCGTATGTGGTGACCCAGGTGTCCTGACGAAGGTTGTTGTTGACACCCACATTCGTAAAAGAGTGGACGTCAGAGGTGGGGCCTGCATACAGGTGCAGGTTGGTCGCATAGATCTGCTTGGCCTGGGGCACTGCGCTTCCGGTGAGGTCCTGGAAGTTCTCGTACCAGTCGCCCGCGGCAAGGGCCGCGGCATCGACGGCGGACTGCTGGTCGCGCCGGTCGACGTATGCGCGGCCTGAGTCGATGGCCAGCCCAAGCATTGCGAACAGCACCATGATCAGCAGCGCAATGAGCACGATCGCCTGACCTTTCTGAAGGCGTGTCTGCTGCGCTTTGGCGCGACGCTCGTCTCCGGCAGACGAAGTCGTGGCCTCGGCGCGCCACCCGCGCGCTGACCTGTACATGTGTCTAGTTCGAGTACTCGGCACGGTAGACCGCATAAGCAACAATGACGATCCGGTTGCCAACTACTTGCTGAATCAACGGTGTGAGCGGTTGGAAGTTGAACCACAGCGTCACCTTGATCGGCTCGTTCCCCACGGCCGGCGTGATCGAGTTGCACCCCGGGCCTGGGGCGGGCAGGATGCCAAGGCCCCCACGCGGACCGTTGGGCACTCCGTTCCCGGCGGCGCTGGGGTCGGTGATGAATATCCAACCGGAGTTGGACGGCGGCAGCTGCGCGGAACCGACAGGGTTGCCGCTGTTGGGGATCGGGCCGTTGGGGCATGGGTTGGCGAGCACCTCGGTCACCGCGTGGACCTGGACCGCGGTCGCCACGTCGGCGTCAGTGGGCCATGTGTGTGTGGCGCCGTTCGGGTCGATGAAGTACGAGGCGCGGACCGCCACCCTCGCGCCCTCGTTCGCAGCCTGCTGGAGGGTGATGTAGAAGTACAGGCCGCGGCCGAAGTCGATGATCCCAAAGGTCAGCAGAAGGATCACCGGCGCGATCAGTGCAAACTCCGTTATGCCCTGGGAGCGCTGGCTGCGGAACCAGGCCTTGAGATGGTCTTTCATGGTTGCCCCTGGATGGTGAAGTGCTCGTTGTAAACGAGGGGTATGCCGGCGCCGAACAGGTTCTGGATGAAAGGCGTCACCAGAGCGAAGTTCATGACGATGGACACGTTGACGTCACCGAGTCGATAGCTCGAGTCGGTGGGGGCCGCCGGCAGCGTCCCGGTTTTGAAGACGCCGCCGGGCTGCGTGTAGCAGATGTAAACGTTCACCCGGCCAGTGCTCGCGGGCACCGCCGCCGATGAGTACGGCTTGTTGTTGAAGGCGTTTCCGTCGGCGCCCGCAAGGCATCCTGCCGACTTCACCTGGACCGGGACCGGCAGCGTGGTGCCGTCGAAGCCGGCGCCTGCCATCGCTTGCTTGACCGCCAGCATGATGTCGTCGTCGTCGAGGTACTTGTTGGTGCGGGAGGCAGTGTCGAACCAGGCCCCGTGCCTGGCGCCCTCGCGCGCGGCGCCCAGGATGTTGACGGAGTAATAGAAAGCGCGCGACAGGTCGAGAAGGCCCATCAACAGCAGGATGAGCACCAGCGACGAGATCGCGAACTCCACCAGGGATTGGCCGCCCTGGCGCCGCCGCGAGCCGAGCCGCCGTGAAGGTGCTGAATCCCGAGTGAGAGTGCGTGTTTTGACAGGCTCGGCCATCATTGGTGATCGTTATTCAAACCGATAGGACCGCTGGTTGCAGCACATGTATTCGAATAACGGACTGGGGGCGATCAGCAGTCGCTCGAAGATTTCAGGTGATCGGCAAGGCGTTCTTGCCACGTAGGTCGACTTCTTGATGCCCAAGGTCGAAACGCGCTCGGACTCTCGTCGCTGGCAGGACGTGCGCGCGCGCGCGATGGATGCCAAGTTCGACGCCGACCGCCGCCGCGTCGGCGAGAGGGTCGCCGTCAGCTTCCGCTGGCTCTTCCTGATCGTGCTGGCGGTGCTGAACAACGTCACCACCGTGACCAGCGCCGAGGCGCGCGGGACGGTGGACGTTCTCCTGGCCGGCTGGGCCGTGATGAACGTCGCCGTGAACGTGCTTTTGGCGCGGGGATACCAGCCTGGAAAGCAGTTCAGCTTGAGCACGATGTCGCTCGACATTTTCTTTGCCACCTCATTGGTCTACCTCTCTGACGGGTTTTCGAGCCCTTTCTTTCTCGCTTTGTTCCTCGCCGTCATAACCAACGCCGTCAGGTTCGGCGCGGCCGCCTGCGTTGTTTCGGCTTTCGTCATCTCTTTCATCTATCTGTTTGTCGGCGGCTCGTTCACGCCGGCCAACTTCTCCACCGACCCGAATGCCACCATCGGCAAGATCTTTCTTTTCCTGGTCGTCGCCCTGGCAACGGGCTATATGACCAGGGAGCTGGAGCGAGAACGCCGGCAGGCGGTGGAGCGGGCGGCGCAGGCGGACTCCCTGCGCGAGCTGAGCGTCACCATGGTCAGCGACACCGACATCAAGGACGTGTTCAAGCTCGTCGTCGACCACGCGGTGCAGATGACGATGGCGGATCGGGGCAGCCTGATCCTGGCTTCGCACGAGGGCTTCGATGTGGGCGCGAGCGCGCCGGACGGAGTGCCGGGGGCGGTTCCCGAGTTCCTCGACGAGGAGAAGCTCTCGCAGGCCGCCCGAACCGGGGAAGCCTCCTACGGGGCCGACCGGCGGGCGCTGGTGATCCCCATCGCGTCAGGCGAAGGCGTGACCGCCCTGCTGAGCCTGGTCCGTGAAAAGGGCAGCTTTACGAACCAGGACCTCTTCTCGCTGGCCGCCCTTTCGGGCAGCTCCGCCGTACCCCTGGCCAATGCGCTTCGCTACCACCGCAGCACGCAGGAGGCGACCACCGATGGGCTCACCGGGCTCGCCAACGCGCGAGAGTTCCGGCGGCGCATGGCCGCGGCGTTCGCCCATCCTGACCGGAGGGCCGCGACCTTCTCTGTCGTGCTCGTCGACTTCGATCACTTCAAGTCGGTGAACGACCAGGTCGGCCACCAGCACGGCGACCTGGTCCTTCAGCTTGGCGCGCGAATAGTGCGGTCGGTCGCGCGCGCCCAGGACATCGTGGCGCGCTATGGCGGCGACGAGCTGGTGATCATGGCGCCGGACACCGCGGCAATCGGCGCTTTGCGGTTGGCGAAGCGGATCGTCGACGCCGTTCACGAGGCATCGATCTCGACGACCCCCGGCAACCACCTGACCTTCAGCGTCGGCGCGGCGACGTACCCGGACGATGCGCTCACGGCGGCCGAGCTCATCGCTGCTGCGGACCAGGCTCTGTACCTGGCGAAACGGGAGGGCAAGGATCGCGCGTGTACCTTCCCTCAGCTTGTCACCGAGCTCGAGCTGGACGACAGTAGCCTGTTCGCAGTCCTGGCGGAGGCAGGTCCCCAGGTGGTCGTGGCCGTGGCCCATGCGGTCGACCATCGCAACCCGATCACGCGCGGCCACTCGAGCCGCATCGCGATCATCGCGGACGCCATCGGCCGGCGTTCGACGCTGGCGGTGACCCGCCTCGAGGACCTGCGGACGGCCGCGTTCCTGCACGACGTCGGGCACATGACGCTTTCGGCCGGCCAGGGTTTCGAGGTGCCGGGCCACCCCGAAACGGGGGAGAAAATCCTGCGGCGAGCGAAATTCTCTCCCGAGGTCCTGGCTTACGTACGCGGTCACCACGAGCGCTGGGACGGGGGCGGCAAGCCTGACGCCCTGGCTGGGGAGAAGATTCCACTCGGGGCTCGGATCATCGGTGTGGCCGAGATGTACGAGGCGCTGACGGCAGGCCGCAACTGCGAACGTCTGGAGGCCTTGAGGGCTTTCGACCGGGTGAGCGAGGGCGCGGGCACAGAGTTCGATCCTGCCGTGGTGGAGGCGCTTGGCCAGAGCATCCGCGATGGCAGCCTGGAGCTTTTCATCGCGGATCTCGCCCTGCCCGCCACCGCTGAACCCGCCTTCGACCAGTCGCTGCAGCGGACGGCGCCCTCAGAGATCCGCTGACCAGGACAGCAGGCTCGCGCT
>DATARC010000261.1:0-3375 GCA_036264335.1 Candidatus Dormiibacterota bacterium | reverse complement strand
GTCCCTCGTGCTGTCCTCGACGCTGGCAAGGGTTGCGGGAGCTGCTTGTTCTTGATGGGCCTCGATCAGGCGTTTGAATGTTTGTGCCGTGATGAGAGGGGCGTCGCCGTTGGCGACGAGGATGTCCTTGCCTTTCAAGTCCTTCGGGTCCAGCTGCTGGAGGGCGTGGGCGGTGCCATGGGCCTCTCGTTGGTAGACGACCTTGGCTTTGCCGTCCAGATGGGCGGCGAGGTCGACCTGGTGGGGGCTGACGATGACCTTGATGTCCTTGGCGCCGGCTTCGGTGAGGGCGTTGAGGACCCAGTCGACCATGGGGCGGCCGAGGATGGGGTGCAGGACCTTGGGAGTGCGGGAGCGCATGCGGGTGCCGTGGCCGGCGGCGAGGATGACGGCGGTCAGGGGGCGGGTCACGTGGCCTGCGGCGTTGGACCGCTTCGCGCGCATTTCGCGCGTTGGGCGCGAGGCGGGCGGGGACCCCAGGGGTATGGGGCGGCGAGTTTCCTAGTCAGGGTGAGCGAATTATACGGTCGGTCGTTTGTGGCCCCGTTTGGCGGTTGGCGCACGTCTTAACAACCTGGGTTCTCATCTGCGCGCCATGCGTTCAAATTGGAGTGGCAAGGTGCGTTGGCGAGGGGGAGGGCGCCAACGTTGGAGGTGGGAGGGCCCGGGCGTAGGCCTGCGCGCTCGCAGCGGGACGAGGGAAGGCCGCTGCGGGGGGATAATCGGTTCGTGGCTGAGATGCCGGCGGTGAACCTGGAGGGAGCGGTGCCTTCGCATCTGCCTGTGCTGCCGTTGAAGTCGACCGTGGTGTTTCCGCGGATCTTCATTCCGCTGTCGGTCGGTCGGAAGCGCTCGCTGCAGCTCCTTGACGAGCTGACGGGGTCGGAACGCCACATCGCGGTTGCCACCCAGCTGGACGAGCACCTCGAGGACGTCGGCTTCGGCGACATCCATCACATCGGCGCGATGGTGCGCGTGCAGCACATGCTCAAGTTGCCGGACGGCACCGTGCAGCTCGCCGTGCTCGGGCTGCGCCGGATCAAGCTGACCGCGGCGATCTCCGAGGAGCCATACCTCACCTGCGCCGTGGAGATGCTGCCTGAAGCGCACGCCACCATCCCCGCCATCGAGCGCGAAGCCCTGATGCGCCGCGCGATCTCAATGTTCCAGCAGCTGGTCTCGCTCGCCCCACACCTGCCCGCGGAGCTGTCCTCCGGCGCGGCCGCGATCGACGAGCCGCTGCACCTGGCGTACTACATCGCCAATCACACGCGCCTCACCACGGAGCAGCGCCAGGAGATCCTCGAGCTCGATTCGGCCAAGGTGAAGCTCGAGCGGCTGCTCGCGCATATGTCGCATGAGCTGGAGGTGCTGGAGCTCGGCCGCAAGATCCAGACGCAGGCCGAAGAATCGATGGGCAAGGCGCAGCGCGAGTACTTCCTGCGCGAGCAGCTCAAAGCGATCCAGCGCGAGTTGGGCGAGCTGGATTCCGAGCTGGGCGAGCTCGGCGAGCTGCGCGAGCGAATCGTCAAGGCGGGCCTTCCGCCCGAGGCCCAACGCGAAGCGGACCGCGAGATCGCACGGCTGGAACGGATTCCGTCGGCGTCGCCGGAATCGTCAGTGATTCGCACGTACCTGGAGCTCATCGTCTCGCTGCCCTGGAACACGTCGACGGGCGGCGAGGTCGACGTGACGAAGGCTCGCGAAATCCTCGACGCCGACCACTACGACCTCGACAAGGTCAAGCAGCGCATCGTCGAGCACCTCGCGGTGCGCCGCCTCAAGCAGCTGCGCAAATCGAGCGAGCGTGGGCGCGAGCCGATCCTCTGTTTCGTCGGACCTCCCGGGGTCGGCAAGACATCGCTGGGGCAGTCCATCGCACGCGCGATGGGCCGCAAGTTCGCCCGTGCCTCACTCGGCGGAGTGCACGACGAGGCTGAGATACGCGGTCACCGCCGCACCTACATCGGCGCGATGCCCGGTCGCATCCTGCAGGCCATCCGGCGCGCAGAGTCGAATGACCCCGTGTTCATCCTCGACGAGGTGGACAAGATCGGGTCAGACTGGCGTGGAGATCCGTCGTCCGCACTGCTGGAAGTGCTCGACCCCGAGCAGAACAAAGATTTCCGCGACAACTACCTGGACGTGCCATTCGATCTGTCAAAGGTCATGTTCATCACCACCGCCAACTCGCTGGAGACCATCCCGCCTGCACTGCGCGACCGCATGGAGGTGCTGAACCTCTCCGGCTACACGGAGGAGGAGAAGGTGCAGATCGCGGAGCGCTTCCTCGTGCCGAAGCAGTGGTTGTCGCACGGCTTGCGGCCTGGCGAAATCACCATGGCCGAGGACGCGGTTCGGGTGATCATTCGCGAGTACACGCGTGAGGCGGGCGTGCGCAACCTGGAGCGCGAGATCGCGTCGGTGATGCGGCGTGCGGTCGCCGACATGGCGATCGGTAAGCGCCCTGGGCGCAAGGCGGTCGACATCCGCCGCGTCCGTGCGGCGCTTGGCAAGCGGCGCTTCTACGACGACATCCGCGAGCGCATCGACCGCCCCGGAGTCGCGACCGGCCTGGTATGGACCCCGACTGGTGGCGAGATCATCTTCGTCGAAGCGGCGTTGACGCCGGGTAAGGGCGAGCTGAAGCTCACCGGCCAGCTCGGCGATGTGATGAAGGAATCGGCCGCCGCAGCGTTGTCCTATTTGAAGGCGCGTGCGGCTGACATCGGGATCGACCCCGCGCTTTTCGACAAGAACGACATCCACGTGCATGTTCCCGCGGGGGCGCAACCGAAGGAAGGCCCATCGGCAGGCGTCACAGTGCTGACTGCGATGGCGTCGATCCTCACCGGGAGACCGGCGCGCGATGACATCGCGATGACCGGTGAGATTACGTTGCGGGGACGAGTGCTGCCGATCGGAGGCATCAAGGAAAAGGTGTTGGGCGCGCACCGTGCCGGAATCCGGCGTGTGCTGTTGCCGACGCGCAACGAGGCGGATCTCGACGACATACCCGCAGACCTGCGAGGTGAGATGGAGCTCGTCCTGATCGACTCGATCGACCAGGTCTTGCGTGAGGCCCTGACTCCGAAGGTTGGTTCTCCCAGCGCGGCGCCGGCCGGTTCTCGCTCTAACGGGGCTGGGACTCGCGGGGGGCGTGAGAAGGTCGTGGTGGCTGCGCCGGCGGGGTCGGCTGCGGCGGCTGGGTCGAAGGCGCGGAAGCTCCGTGCTGCACGCGCGGCGCGCGCTCGAGAATCCGCTCATGCGCGGCCATCTCCACCGAATCGTCGAGGGGTGAAAGCTCCGCGACGCCGCGCCGTCTGAGCGCGCTCAGCATCAGGTGATCGGCCAGGTGCGGGTTCTTCGGCAGCA
>DATARC010000255.1:0-23443 GCA_036264335.1 Candidatus Dormiibacterota bacterium | reverse complement strand
GCTGGAGATCAAGATCGCGCAGGGCTCAAAGCCTGGCGAGGGCGGCCAGCTGCCGGGGATCAAGGTGACGAGCCTCATCGCGCGACTGCGCCACGCGCAGCCGGGCATGCAGCTGATCTCGCCGCCGCCGCACCACGACATTTATTCGATCGAAGACCTCGCGCAGCTCATCCACGACCTGAAGACGGTGAACCCGCGCGCGCGAGTCGGCGTCAAGCTGGTCTCGGAGGCCGGCGTGGGCACGATCGCCGCCGGCGTCGCGAAAGCGCGTGCCGATTACATCCTCATCTCCGGCCACGATGGCGGGACCGGAGCGTCGCCCCTTTCGTCAATCAAGAATGCGGGCGCGCCATGGGAGCTGGGCCTGGCCGAGACCCAGCGCGTGCTCGTGACCAACCGGCTGCGCGAGCGTGTCAGCCTGCGCACCGACGGCGGTTTGCGCAACGGCAGCGACATCGTCATCGCCGCCATGCTGGGCGCCGAGGAGTTCGGCTTCGGGACCGGACTTTTGGTGGCGCTTGGCTGCGACATGGCGCGGCAGTGCCACCTCAACACCTGTCCCACGGGGATCGCCACTCAGCGCGAGGATCTGCGAGCAAAGTTCGAGGGTCTGCCTGAGCACGTCGTCAACTACCTGTTCCTGATCGCCGAGGAGGCCCGCGAGCACCTTGCGCGAGCCGGCGCGAGATCGATCGACGAGGTGGTCGGAAACGCAGAGCTGCTCGAGGCGCTGCCGGAGGCCACGCTCGACCTTGCGTTCGTTCTCGACCGCGCCGGCGATGACCTGCCGCGGCGGAAGCAATGGGCGCGCAACGGCGACCCGGTCGCGGCTGCGCCGGCTGCGGGCCGTATCGACAACTCGAACCGGACAGTCGGCGCCACGTTCAGCGCTGGCGAGAACCGCAGCTACATGGGCAGCGCCGGCCAGAGCTTTGGCGCCTTCCTCGACGAGGGCGTCGAGCTGACGCTGGAGGGCGAGGCCCAGGACTACGTCGGCAAGGGCATGGGCGGTGGCGTCATCGCCATCCGGCGCCATGCGGAAGACTCGAGCGAGGATCCCGTGCTGGCAGGCAACACGATCGCTTACGGCGCCACGGGCGGCAGGCTGTTCGTGGCGGGGCGGGTGGGCGAGCGTTTCTGCGTGCGCAACTCGGGCGCGACAGCGGTCGTGGAAGGGGCTGGCGACCACTTCTGCGAGTACATGACAGGGGGCGTCGCGGTCGCGCTGGGGCCTGTCGGCTGGAACGCGGGCGCGGGCATGACAGGTGGTGTCGCGTATGTGACCGAATGGCGGCAGCTCAACGCCGACAGCGTGGTCGCGCGAGAGGTCCCGGCGGAGGACGCGGCCGAGCTGCATGAGCTGGTGCAGGAGCACGAGCTGCGCACGGGCAGCGTTCTCGCGGCGGCGATGCTCGCGGAATGGGACGGTACCTTGAGGAAGTTCAGGCAGCTGGTCCCGGTCGCCGCGGTCCAGGCGCAGACGGCGCCTGAACCCGCAGCGATGGAAACTCGAGAGGCGACGCCGAAGACCGCCTAGGCGGCGATTTGCTTCAGAAGCCGTGGGCTCGCGCGCTCCAGGCGTCGCGCCGTGCGCACCTCCTGCTCGCGGTTCTTCTCCAGCAGAGGGACCGCGCGTCGGAGCTTGAGGAGGGTCGCCGCCTCGATGAGATCGGCGTAGCTGACCATCTCGTAGTGCTCGGCCTTGGTGGCGCCACCGGCGATGATGCTGTCGCGCATCTCGGGCGAACCCGCCTCGGCGATGGCCTTGGTGCCCTCGCTGATGATGCCTTCGGCACCGTCGCAATGCTGGCGCTTGGGCGCCTCGCCAACCATCTCAAAGACGCGCTCGAGGTTCTTGACCTGCTGCTCGCTCTCGACGATGTGCTCCTTGATCATCGTCTTGAGCTTCATGTCGCTCGCTTTCGAATGCATCATGTGCTGGGCCGCCAGGAACTGGTGCTCGGCGTCGTAACAGTCGGCCAGCTCGTGGACGAACATTTCACGGGTGCTCTTCATCGGCATAGGCGTACCTCCGCGGGATTTTCTAGGGGACTTTCGCAAGCCTCCCCAATAGGTGCAACGCGACAGCTGCGCGCGATACGCGGTGTAACCCGATTCCGCATTTTTGCTACGAGCTCGCCGCTGCCGCCGCCTGTCTGATGCTGTCCAGCACCCTCATGTTGGCCACCGAATCGGACACCGGCAGCTCCACCGGGTACCCACCAAGCACGCTGCGCGCAAACGACTCGACCATCAGCCGGTACGGGTCGGGCTCCATCTGGCTGAACGGCCGCTCCAGCCGCTCCCGCCCGCCCTTGGTGACCACCGTCACCTCCTGCTCCTCGGGCCCCTCGAAGCTCGCCCACACCGAAGCCGTGGCCCCGCCCGCGAACCGCAGCAAAGCGCTCACGCTCATATCCACGCCCTCCGGCCCCTCCGCCAGGTGTGCTGAGGCGTCCACCCCCACCGGCTCCCCAAGGATCCACCGCGCGATGCTCACCGTGTAGCAGCCCACGTCGAGCAGCGCCCCACCGCCGAGCCGCTTCCTCAACCGAAAATTCTGCGGATCGTCCAGCGTGAACCCAAACGTCGCATTGACATACATCGGATCCACGAGGCCGGCGACAAACTCACGGGGCCGCGGGTGGAACCGGTACATGAAAGCCTCCATGAGCAGCACGCCCGCCCGCTCAGCGCCCGCCCCCATCTGCTCCGCCTCGGCGGCATCCATCCCCAGCGGCTTCTCGCACAGCACGTGCTTGCCCGCCGCGGCCGCGCGCAGCGCCCATTCCCTGTGGGCGCTGTGGTGCAGGGGGATGTAGACCGCATCCACCTCGGGTTCGCTCAGCAAGGCCTCGTACGTGGGACACACAAGCGGGACCGAGTGCCGCGACGCCATCGCGCGCGCCCGCTCAGGATCGCGGCTCGCGATCGCCACCAGTCGGCCATTGCTCGAAGCGCTGATGGCCGGCATCACGTCGCTGTCGGCGATCGACGCGGCGCCCAGCACCCCCCACCCCAAACGCCGAGGCGGCGCTATATGTCGACCTCGACCTGGCGACCCCCTCGCGCGATCGAATGCGTGGCCGCCTCCATCACCGCCACCGTGCGGCGGGCCTCCTCGGGCGGCACCGCCAGCGGCTCATCCCAAGCGAGATGATCGGCAAGGTTGCGATAGAACGCGTTCTCCTCGCGCCGTGCGAGCACCAGCACCTCCTCATGCGACCCACCGTCCTCGGCAGGCCTCATGACCTTGACTCGCGCAGGGGACTCTGACGGCGCCAGCCGCTCCTCGACCAGGTCACCTGTCGCCGAGCGCGACTGGACCGTCTCCTCGCGCCACTCCCCGACCACCGCCCCACGCGTGCCGAGCACATACCACTTCGGCTTCATCGCCGCGGCGATGTCCGACTGCAGGAACGTGGCCTGCGCCCCGCCCTCGAACGTGAGGTCGACGCGCACCTGGTCCGAGTTCGTGACGTCGTGCCAAACCCTCTTGTGCCCGACTGCCGAAACCGTCTTGACGGCCTCGGGAAAAAGCTGCAGCACCCAGTCGAAATAGTGGGATCCCCAGTCGTAGATGGTCCCCCCGGAAACCGGCTCATGGCTGTGCCAGAAGTCGCACGGGTGCGAGTAACCGCCGATGAACGACTCCATGTAGAACAGCTCGCCGATCCGCCCGGACCGCACGACCTCGCGCATGGCGACGTAGTCGGGATCCCAGCGGCGGCTCTGGTAAACGGTCAGGACGCGATCGCGCGACGCGGCCGAGTCGATCATCCAGTCGACCTCCTGCACGCGCAGCGCGAACGGTTTCTCGCACACCACGTGCTTGCCCGCGGCCAACGCGGCCAGAACGCTGTCCGCATGCGCGCTTGGCGGAGTGCCGACGATCACCAGCTCGACTTCAGGATCGTCGAACAGCCCCTGGGCGGTCGCATGCGTGGGCACCCGCCAATCGCGGCCCGCGAGCTCGCGCCTTTCGGATGACACGTCGCAGATCCCGCGCAGCCGCAGCCCGGACGTGGCGCTGATTGCGGTGGCGTGCGCGGCAGCGATGGCACCGTAGCCGATAAGCCCCACACCCACGGGCGCCGCGGCTTCCCGGCCCGCCGCAAACAACAGGGTGCGGTGCAGCAGCTTCTGGAATGACAGGTCGTCGTATGTCGACGCCTGATGCCCCAGCCCGATGTGGACGAAGCGCCCGGCGCCGACCGCTCGCTCGTACGCCACCACCTGCTCGGTGAAATGCCAGCTCGTGCGCAGAAGGATCGTTGCGTCGGAAGGCGGGCCCTCGGACAGATACAGCTCGTCGGTGAGCTTGAGCTCCGGCCCCAGGCGCTGGGTCAGAGGGTGCGAGCGATCGGTACGCACCACCAGCTCCGTCACCGGCGCCGGCCCTGTCGGCGCCCACCCCGCGAGCTCTGTCACGTCGCCGCTGGCAACCCACGTCGCGAGGGTGCCGTGCAGCACGACCACACCACCGCCGCCGCGGACGAACTCGGTGATCAGCTCCGCCTGTCCCGCTTGAAGGTGATGGTCACTGGCTACCAGCAACACCCGCCGCCCTTCGACGTCGAGGTGGTCGGGGTCTGTCGCCACATCGATGTTGAAGTGCTGCGTGCCTTCGAGCGAGCGCAACAGCGGCCGTGCCATGCGCAGGTAGTCGTGATCGGCGCCGGCGAGGAGCGCCAGCACGGAAATACGACTTTGAGCAGGCATCAGGAAAGAGTACGACCAGCAGGTGCCTCGGCTCCGGGCGCGGCGATGCGGCGGAGCACGTCACGCGTAACCGAGGCCGAACGCTCCCAGGTGAACTGCGCCGCCCTCTCCTTGCCGGCCGCGCTCAGCGTCTCGCGCAGCCGTGCGTCCGACAGGAGCCTCTCGATGCCGGCCGCGATCGACCGCACGTCTTCGGAATCGACGACGATCGCCGCGCCATCGGCCAGCTCGGGCAGCGAGCCGGCATTGCCAACCACCGCCGGCAGGCCATGCGCCATGGCCTCGAGCAGAGGCAGTCCGAACCCCTCGTACAGGCTGGGAAACGCCAGTACCGAGGCCGAGCTGTAAAGAGCGCTCAGCATTGCGTCATCGACGTGGCCGAGATAGCGCACCCCGCGCTCCGCCTTGATGCGCTCGAGCGTGTCCCCGTAAGCCCAGCCGGGCCGGCCCGCGATGACGAGCTCGGGCACCCCCGGCCGGTCGCCGACGAGCAGAGGCACCGACTCGCGCCTGAGGTGCCGGTACGCCGAGATCAGGCGTGAATAGTTCTTGCGTGGCTCTATGGTGCCCACGGCGAGGATGAACCCCGGCTCGAGGCGGTCCGGGAGGGGGCCCGGCGGCGGTCCAGGCGTCACGCCCTCCGGCACCACCGAGACCCTCGATTTCAAGCCCGTGATCGGATACGCGGCCAGCAGGTCGCGCCGCGTCGCCTCCGAAGGCACCAGGACCGCCGCCGCGGTGCGCAAGGAGCGGCCCAGCACAGCGCCCATGTACATGCGCTGCTGCCAGGGCACCTCGCCCGGCCTGAGCTTGAACGCCAGGTCGTGCACGAAGACCGCCGCGGGGGGCGCGCCGCGCCGCCGCAGGGGCGGGCTCGGCCAGTACGGATAAAGGATGGCGTCGCAATCCAGCTGCGCTTCTATCGCCGGCAGCCAGCGTGTTTTCAGCGCCAGCTCGTGCCGGTACGGGGACAGCACCGCCTCGCAGTCGAGGCCGGCCAGCTCGGCAGGGCGCTCGCGGCTGCAGAGCAGGGTGTACTGGTCTTCGCCGCGGGCGGCGACCAGCGCCTTCGTCAGCTCCACGGCAACGGTGAGCATGCCAACGCGCTGCGGGCGCCAGCAGGCGGTGACGTCGATGGCGAACCTTGCCATAAGTCGACTCTACCTAGAAAGTCAGAAGGTCCTCCACCTTTCGGTAGAGGACCCTCAGAAAGGAGGGAGGGCGATTGGGCCCCAGTCCGCTGTCGAACCGGTTAACTCAGAACTTAACAACCATCGTGTTGCAATGTGCTTGCAGCGAAGCCGGCAGAAGAGCCTTGGCCCTTAGCTCTCCACAGAACGAATGGCGAAAACGCAGTCGAACGTGCCGGTCACGCACCCGCATTCGACCTCTTCGACGTACCAGTCGTTGGCCAGACCGGCCCATCGGAGGATGGTCTCGATCGAAGCCGTCCACATCGTGCACGACTTGACCGCCTTGATCCGCCCCAGGGCGAACATGTTGGAGAAGTTGACCAGCCAGAACTGGTGCGCGTCGACCTGCAGCCACGCGTGGGTGTGCTCGCCGCGCACCTGGTCCATCGCCTCGGTGAACGACTTGACGACGCCGGCCAGCTTGCGCTGCCGCCCGGGCACCAGCCGCCGCGCGCCGCCCATCCCATGCCTGCCGTCGGCGAGCCACCGCTCGGTGGCGCGGCGCCCCCAAGCCCGAATCGCATCCTCGGCCTCGTGCCCGTAAACGCGCTCGAACGCCTCGTTGAGGCTGCTCAGGTATTCGACCGGGGTCGCCAGTTGCTCGTCGTGCGGCGGGTCCTCCTCCAGGTACTGGGCGAGGCCTGCGGAGTACGCGATCTCCGGCCACCGATCGGCGGTGATGTCGCGCGCCACGTGGACCAGGTTGGCGACGTGCGAGTTGAGGATGAAACGCCCTCGGGCGCGCGATGGCTTGACCCCCATCATCTCCAGCGTCCTCAGCGCCGAGGCCGCACCGGAGCCGGACCCCGAGCTCGGCGAGGGCGGGGGAGGCGACCCGTGCACGGGGGGAGGCGCTGACGGCGCCGCGACGATCCGCATCGCCGCCGTCTCGTTCGGCTGCGCAGCCGCCGGGCGCGCGAAGGGGGCGGCCGCGGCGGCCGGCGCCTGCCTTCGCTGCGGCAGCTTGGCCATCTGCGCCAGCAGCTCCTTCACCGTTTGCGGGCGCTGCGCAGGGTCCTTGGCCAGCACCTTCGCCAGCAGCACGTCGAGCTCATCGGGCAGGGCGTTGTTCAGCTTGGCGGCGGATGGGACAGGCGCGTTGACAGTCGCGTATGCGACCTCCATCCGGTTGGAGCCGATGAAGGGCAGGCGGCCGGTGAGCATCTCGAAGGTCAGGACGCCCATCGCATAGATGTCACAGCGGCGGTCGACCTCGTGGCCCATCACCTGCTCGGGCGCCATGTATCCGGGCGTGCCGATCGCGAGGCCGATCGTGGTCAGGTGTGTCGGCTGCCCCGCGCCGCGGGCGAGCCCGAAGTCGGCGAGCATCGCGCGCCCGTCGGAGTGGATGAGCACGTTCGTGGGCTTGAGGTCGCGATGCACGATCCCCGCATCGTGGGCATGCTGGAGGCCGTCCCCGATCTCACGCAGGTAGCGCCACGCTGCGAGGGTGTCGAGGGGGCCTCGGTTGAGGATGTCGCGAAGGGTGCCGCCGCGGATCAGGGGCATCGTCAAGAAGGTGACGCCGTCGGTGACCTCGAAGTCGTAGATCGGCAGGATGTTCGGGTGGTCGAGCTTGGCGAGCGTCTTCGCCTCGGTCTCGAACCGCTTGACGAAGCCTTCGTCCTGGAACAGCTCCGGCGACAGGGCTTTGAGCGCCACCTCGCGGCCGAGCGGCTGCTGGACGGCGCGGTACACCACGGCCATGCCGCCGCCGCCAAGCCGCTCGACGATCTCGTACGAGCCGACCCGTGTGCCGGTGAGGTCTTTCATTTGCCCGCCGTCAGCTTGCCGACGATCGCGACGAGGTCCGCGAGCCGGAAGGGCTTGCTCAGGATGTCGTCGGCACCGGCGGCGAGAAAGCGCTCGCGGTCGCTGGCCATCGAGTGGGCGCTGGCGATGACTATCGGCTGGTTCGGAATCTCGGCCTTGATCCGCTTCATCGCCTCGATGCCGTCGATTCCGGGCATCGCAACGTCCATCAGGATCATCGCCGGCCGCTCGCTCATAGCCACCTCCACCGCCTGCAGGCCGTCGACGGCGATCAGCACGTTGTACCCGGCCTTCTCGAGCACCCGCTTGCACAGGCGCTGAGCGACGTCGTTGTCATCGGCAACCAGCACGGTGATCAGCCCCTTTGCGATCGGTGCCGCCGGCTCAGCCATGCCGGCGCTGCAGTGGCGTGACGTTCTCCGCCGCCAGCGGGAGCGTGAAGTGAAACGCCGACCCGTGACCGACCGCGCTCTCAACCCAGATCTTGCCCCCATGCATCTCCACGATCTGCTTAACGATCGTGAGGCCCAGGCCAGTCCCGGGAATCGATTGGGCGGCTCCGCTGCGCACCCGGCGGAAGCGCTCGAAAACATGCCCGATCTCGTCCGGAGGGATGCCGACGCCGGTGTCGGTGACGCTGACCAGGGCAAAATCGCCCTCGGCGCGGGTGGACAGCGTGACGGTGCCGCCGTCCGGGGAGTACTTGACCGCGTTGTTGACGAGGTTGCTCACCACCTGGACCAGGCGGTCGCGGTCGCCGACGACGATCGGCAGGCGCGGGTCGAGATCCGACTTGAACTCGACCGACGGCGAAGAACCGGCGCGGGCGATGGCGTCGCTCAGCACCTCGTTGATGTCGACGTCGGCGGTCCTGATGCTCATCCGGCCGGACTCCATGCGGTCGAGGTCGAGCATGTCGCCGATCAGGCGGTTGACCCGGTCCGCGTCGTTGAATATGTAGCCGCCGTAGGCGCGCACCTCGTCGGGCTCCAGGCCGCCGTCGCGAATGAGCTCGCTGAAACCCTGGATGCCGGTGAGCGCGGTTCGGAACTCGTGGCTCACGATCGACAGGAACTCGGTCTTGGTCCGGTCCAGCTTCTCGAGCGTCGCGTTGGCGCTGCGCTGCGACTCGAGCGCCTCGCCCAGCCTGTCCTGCGACTCGCGCACCAGGGTCACGTCCTCGACCATCACGAGCACGTGCTCAGGCCTGCCGCTGGCATCCGGGATCGAGGTCGCGCTGAGCTGCAGCCACAGCCACTTGCCGCTGCCGGTACCCGCTCGAACCTGGACGCTCTTGCCCTCGCTGATCCCCGCCAGCAGGGGCGAGAAGCGCGCCCTGGCCGCGGCCTGGTCGTAGGCGCGCAAAAGATCGGGCCAGGAGTGCGACCGCATGACCTGGAAGTCGTGCTCGAGCATCGTGAGCAGAGCCGGGTTCGCCTCGAGCAGCTCGCCCTCGCTGCTGATTCGCGCGATGCCGATTGGTGACCGTTCGAAGATGGCGCGATGGTCGGCCTCGCTGCGGCGCAGCGCTTGCGCTGTTTCAGCTCGGCGGATGAAGTTGCCGATCTCGCCCCCGGCCGTCGAGACCATCGTCACCAGGTCGTTCTCGATCACGCGCGGCTCGTGGGTGAGCATCTCGATGACGCCGATCACCGAGCCGCCGGTGATGACGGGGAAGGCGATCGCCGCTCGCAATCCGGCCTGAAGGGCTACCGCCACGCGGTCGTAGTCGGTCGCGCCGGCCAGGTCCTCCTGCGCCGCGGGGATACCGGATTGCCACACACGACCGAGCAGACCATCGCCCGAGGCGATCGACAGCCGGCGGCTCTGACCGTGAAACTCCTCGAACGCGGCGCCGTCGCGATGCCACGACTGCCGCAGGCGCAGCGCCTGCAGGTCGGTGTCGACAGCCCAGTACTGCGCGAGGTCCCAGTCGAGATGCGCGCAAAGGGCGCCAAGCAGCTGCGGCGCCGCCTGCTCCCAGGTGGTGGCGCTGACGATCGTGTGGCGTATCGCAACCAGGCCATCGCGCAATCCCTCTACGCGTTTCCGCGCTGAGGCGTCGGTCTCCTGGACCAGCAGCACGGGATCGCTGCCCGCGTGGTCGGTCACTGCGGCGATGGTGATCTCGACCGGGACGCGGCTGCCGTCGCCGCGAACCTGGTGCAGGTCGGCTTCCCAGCGGAGGATGTCGCCACCCCGCAGCATGGACAGCGCTTCCGAGATCGCGCTCCTGTCGTGCTCGGACGTGACATCTGCGAGCGTCAGGTGCAGGAGCTCGGCGCGGCTGCGGCCGAGGATCACGCACAGCCGCTCATTCACGAGCAGCCATCCACCGTCCAGGCCGACCAGGGCCAGCCCCACCTGCGCCGCCTCGACGGTGATGCGGAGGCGTTCCTCGCGAGCCTGCAGGTCGATCGCTTTGCGTTCGGCGGCGACCGCCTCTTCGCGGATTCGCCCCACCACCTCGTGTACGGCGATGGCGACGACCAGCAGGACCGCGGCCAGCAGCAGGGGCACAGCGAGGTCGTTGGACCCGCCGAGGATGGAGGGGGCTGCGACGCCGGCCGCGGCGATCGCTGCGCAGAGGAGCGCGTCGACGCGCCTCGAATAGAAGGAGGTGAGAAGGACTACCAGCAGGTAGAGGGGGAAGACGAGCACGGGGGCGAGGCCGAGCCCGGCCTGGACCACGATGACCGCGGCGATGGCGAGGATGGGCGTGGCGCGACGGACCAAGCCTCGGGTCCGATTCGGCTTCAATTCGGGCCTCGGACGAGGTCCTGGCAACACCCTCTTTCCCTCACCCCCCCTGGCTGGGCTTGAGGTGCGCAGGACGCAAAGTGTAGACCGCGGTTGTCAGATCAGATCCCACTTAACCGCGGTACCTCTGACGTAAGCTGACCAGCCAACCCGTGAACACACCGCTCAATGCCGCCGGGCTCAGTCGCCGCGTGTACCCCTTCATCGGGCTGGCCATCGTCGGGCTCGTCAGCCTGCACGGCTACTCCGAGCTCACCCAGTCGCCGGCCCTGGTTGCGGCGATGGTGGTCGGCATGCTGCTCGCGCTCGCGCCGCTTGCTCCAATCAACTTTCCTGCCGTTCCGCAGCCGGTGGCCGCCATCCCCGTGGTGATCGGCCTGGGGCTCGCGCTCTATCCGCTCTGGAGAATGGGGACCGCGTTCGGCATCCTCGCCTCGGTGGTGCTCGTCGTGCTGGCGGGGGCGCTCGTCCTGCTGCCGTGGGAACGCATCCCCCGATTTCTGCACGCGATCTCCCCCATCGGAGGCCTTGCGGTGACCTTCGCGCTCGAGGTCCAGTTTGGGCTGAGCGTGATTCGCGCCTTTCCCTTCGTCCTGCTGTTGCTCATGTTCCTGGCGCTGTACTACACGACGGTCGAGTTCGCGATCGGCGCTGCGCTGGGCGCGGCCGACCTCATCCTCGTCACCGGGGTCAACCCGGCGACGGGCGACCCGGCCGCTGCGCTGCTCGAAGGATTGCTTCTCGTGTCGCTTGGGATCCTGGTCCGGCGAGTGGTCCAGGAGCAGGCGGCGCACCGCATCGCCGTGGCCGAGGCCGAGGCCGCGCGGTCTGCGCTTCTGACCGACCTCGGCCAGCGCAATCAAGAGCTCCAGGAGCTGACGCGCATGAAGTCCGAGTTCCTGGCCACCATGAGCCACGAGATCCGCACCCCGATGAACGGCGTGATCGGCATGACAGGGCTCCTCATGGAGACGGAGCTCACCGCCGAGCAGCGGGACTACGTCGAGACTGTGCGCGCCTCGGGTGACACGCTGCTGGAGATCATCAACGACATCCTCGACTTCTCGAAGATCGAGGCCGGCCGCGTGCGCATGGAGCGGATCGACTTCAGCCCGAAGCATGTGACCGAGGAGGCCGTCGAGCTGTTCGCCGAGCCCGCTGCGAACAAGGGCATCGAGCTCGTCCTCGATGTGGAGCCGGAGGTGCCGCACAGCGCCATCGGCGATCCGGGTCGACTGCGGCAGGTGATCATCAACCTGGTGGGCAACGCGATCAAGTTCACCGACTCGGGCGAGGTGGTGGTGCGAGTGCGCCGCAACGAGTCGGCGGGTCCTGGCGTGCAGCTGCACTTCGAGGTTGCCGACACCGGCATCGGGCTCACCGAAGAAGAACAGGCCCGCGTCTTCTCCACCTACTCGCAGGTCGACAGCTCGACCACCCGCAAGCACGGCGGCACCGGGTTGGGCCTCGCCACCTCTCGCATGCTCGTACAGCTGATGGGCGGTGAGCTCGGCGTCGAGAGCGAAAAGGGCGCGGGGAGCCGCTTCTGGTTCACGGCCCTGTTCCGGGAAGGCGAGCGCAAAGCTCCGGTGGTTCCGCCGACCGCGAGCTTGAGTGGGACGGCGATCGCCGTCATCGACGACAACCGAACGAACCGGACCATCCTCGAGCGCTACCTTGGCTCGTGGGGCATGCGCGACAAGGCGTTCGAATCGGGCCGACAGGCGCTGGAGGAGCTCCGCGAGGCGGCCCGTGGAGAGGACCCGTTCGAGGTGGCGATCGTCGACATGATGATGCCGGGCATGGACGGCGCTGCGGTCGCCTCGGAGATCCGGGCCGATCCCGCGCTGAAAGACATGGTGGTTATCCTCCTCACGTCCGCTGGACATTCCGAGCACCCCGTGCCGGGGATCGACGTCGAGCTCGTCAAACCGGTGCGGCCCTCGCTTCTGTTCGACGTTCTCCACTCATTGCTTGCGGCGAGGCCTGAGCATGCCAATCGCAAGGTGCCGGAAGAAGCCACCCCGACCGAGCAGGCCTCCCATCGCTGGGCCCGGCTGCTGGTGGTCGAGGACAACATCGCCAACCTCAAGGTCGCGGTGCGCATGGTCGAGAAGCTGGGCTATCGAGCAGACGTCGCCGCCAACGGGATGGAGGCGGTGCGTGTCCTTAGTGAGGTGCGGTACGACGCGGTTTTGATGGACTGCCACATGCCCGACATGGATGGCTTTGACGCAACGCGAGAGATAAGGAAGCACGAGCCGCCGGGCCAGCACACGCCGGTGATCGCGATGACGGCGAGCGCGCTGTCGGGCGACCGAGAGCGATGCCTGGCGGCGGGGATGGACGATTACATCGCGAAGCCGATCAAGATGCACGTGGTCGCGGCCGTGCTGGAAAGATGGCTTGGCCCGAAAGACATGCAGGCGGGAGACCCGGCTAAATCCTCCGCAACGCCAGCACCGTGACGTCGTCGAGCAGGTCTCGGTCCCGCGAGCCCGTGGCCAGGATGTCGACGAGCCCTTGAGCGTTGGGCGCGCGCCGCGCTGTCAGCGGCAGCGGCACCTCCTTGGTGGCCAGGTCGGGCCGTAGGTCGAGCAGGCCGTCCGAGAAGACCACCAGCGTGTCCCCACTGTTGAGGACGACCCTCCCGGGCAGCAATGTGGTCTCGGGAAGCAGGCCTATCGGCGCCCCCCGCTCCGACAGCAGCTCGTGCATCCCACCGCTGCGCACCAGCCGCGCATGCCCGTGGCCGGCATCGATGTACCGCACCTCGCCACTCGCCACATCGAATACCGCGTGGAACAGCGTCACGTACGCCTGGTTCACTTCGAGCGCTGCAGCCATGACGCCTGCCGCCTGCTCCACCCCTTGCTCGACCGATGTCGCGTGCACAGAGGCGGACCGCAACGCGGCGCGCACAGTGGCCATCAGGATCGCCGCCGGCAACCCCTTGCCCATCACGTCCCCGAGCGTCAGCGCCAGGCGGCCGCGATCGAGCGGGTACCAGTCGTAGAAATCGCCACTGATCTCTCGCGCCGGCGCGAAATGCGCAGCGACCTCGAATCCCGCGCCGATGAGGGGCGACGATGGAAGCAGCGCCGCCTGCACCTTGGCCGCTTTGTCGATCTGGTCGGTGCGATCGGCCACCAGGGACTCGAGGCGCTGCAGGTTGGCCTTGTGGTCGATCTCCATGCTGCGCCGGTGGAAAGCGTTGACCACTGCGAGGTAAAGCTCAGTGGCGCTCACCGGCTTCACGAAATACGCGTATGCGCCGTGCTCCACCGCGGCCCTGCCGAGCTCGGGGTCGTCGACGCCGGAGATCATCACGACCGCGGTGTCGGGATGTTTGGTCTTGAGCTCCTCCAGCAGCCCGTATCCGGATTCGTCGGGCAGCCGCACGTCGAGGAGGGCGAGCCCATACTCCTTGCTGTCGATGAGCGCGCGCGCGGCGGCGCCCGAGAATGCGACATCGGACTCAAAGCCCCGGCTCTTCAGCGTCCGCTGCATGACCTTGGCCAATGCCTCCTCGTCGTCGACGATGAGGGTCCTGAGCGCGCTGTCGGAGGCAGACACCACCCGAAGTGTAGTTACCAGCACCCAAGCTCTCGAAGCTAAAGGGGGCCAACTTCGACCCTCTCGCTGTAGGCTTGCGAGCGATGAGCCTCGAGGTCCAGGCACGGCAGACTGACGGCGGCGTGACAGTGCTGGCCCCTTCCGGACGCCTCGACGTCGCCGGCGCTCCTTCTCTCAAAGAGGCGGTCACGGAGGCGGTGAAGACCGGCCCGCAGAAAGTCGTCATCGACCTCGAGGGCGTGAGCTTCGTCGACAGCACTGGGCTCGGCTCGGTGATCGCGGCGCTGAAGCTGGTGAGAAGCTCAAAAGGCGACCTGAGGCTGGCCGCCCCCAATCAGCAGGTGCGGGTGGTCCTCGAGCTGACCACCCTGGACAGGGTGTTCCCATATTTCGCCACTGTCGAGGAAGCTCTCACTGACTTCTGACCCAATCCGTCTAGCCACCCAACCTTTTGAGTTTCACGCCACGCTGACCCGACTCGAAGACGGCCTGGACACGCTTCACCACTCGATCGATCTGCTGCGCGAGCGCACCGGTCGCGGCGCCGACGATCACAACCTGATCCTTTTCGAAACGGCCCTCGCAGAGATCGGATCGAACGTGCTGATCTACACCGGCAAGCACGGGCCCACCGGGGCCCCAGTCGAGTACGAGTTGCGTCTCGAGGCGGGCACCGCAACTGCAACTTTCACCGATCAGGGACCGCCCCTTCATAATCAAATGCCTCGCGCAATGCCCGCGGCGACCAGCGAAGCCGGCCGCGGACTCGCGATCGCTCGCAAGGTGCTCGACGAGCTGGGATACAAGCGCGATGGCGAGGTGAACTATTGGCGACTGGTGAAACGACTGTAAGCGCGGGGGGCGAGCACTCGGAAGAAGGGAACCGCGTGCTTGTCCACGACTTTCGCAACCTGCTCGCGGTGATCGTGAACTACTGCGAGCTCATCGCTGAGGAAACAGGCGATGCCGAAGCGGTGAAAGCCGACATCCAGGAGATTCGCGTCGCCGCCGAGCGCGCGATCGCCCTCACCGAAAAGCTGCGACGCCCGCCGATCCCGGCTCCCGACTCGGAGTCACCGGCGAGCGCGCCGTGACTGTGACGCGCAGGCCGGGCGCGGCCAGGACCGCCGCCGGCGGCGACGGCCAGGGCCCTGCCCGCGAGCTCGTGCTCGTGGTCGACGACGACGAGCAGATGTTGCGCCTCGTCAAGCGCGTGCTCGAACGCGCCGGTTTCGAGTGCGTGACGGTGGGCGACGGCGAGGTCGCGCACGAGTCGGCGGTCGACTGGCGCCCCGACATCATCCTCCTCGACCTCATGCTCGGCTCGACTACCGGCGACCAGATCCTGGCCGACATCCGCAAGGACTTCCGCACTCGCTTGATCCCCGTCGTCTTTCTCACAGTGCGCAGCTCGCTCAAAGACAAGGTGGAGCACCTGCTCGCGGGCGCCGACGACTACGTGACGAAGCCTTTCATCGCGGAAGAGCTGGTCGCGCGATTGCGAGCAGTGATCAGCCGCGCGACCAACACGCGCGACCTCAACCCGCTGACTGGGATGAGTGGAAACACTGACATCCTCCGCGAGATCAACCAGCGCCTCAAGTTGAACCAGCGCTTCGCCGTCCTGTATCCGGACATCGACACCTTCAAGAGCTACAACGACCACTACGGATTCCTGCGCGGAGACGATGTGATCAAGACGCTCGGCACGATCATCCTCGAGGTCCTCGAGGCCCATTACTCACCGCATCATTTCGGCGGCCACGTCGGCGGCGATGACTTCGTGATCCTGACCGAGCCGTCAATGGCCGAGGCGGTCGCGGCGGAGATCACCAAACGGTTCGACGAAGCGGTGCCCGACCTTTACGACGAGGTCGACAGGGAGCGTGGCTGGATCGAATACGAGGATCGCAGCGGCGCGACGCTCAAGACAGGGCTGGTCTCGGTTTCGATCGGCATCGTCCTGGCCGAGCCCGGCAGCTACGAGAGCGCGGCGGCCCTCGCCTCGCGGGCGGCCGAGGTCAAAGGCGTGGCGAAACGGATGCCCGGATCGAGGTGGGTGGTCGACCGCCGGCGCCCGCCGGAGGCTCGCGGAGGCCGCACCCGTTAATGGCTGCGTTAATGAGTAAGAGAACGGGCTTCCCGATGCTAGCATCGACCAAATCCACCCCCGCGGGTGATGCGAATGAGTGATCCCCAGCCAACTTCATCCCCGACGCAGCAGGCTCTCGCCAGTGATGCGCTTGCGCTGACGCCCACGCGTCCGCCTGACGCCCTCGCCACCAAGGGAGCGCGCAGCCAGGTCGCCGTGCACCGCCTCGATGGCGGCCTCGAGCGTGGCGAGTCCGACGCCAGGTCCCTGACCGCGGACGGCTTCCCGATATACACGCCGCCAGATCTCGACCGCGCCCGCTGGATTCCCGTGCGCGACATCAAGTACGTGGTGTTCGGCTCAGTCGACGACCCCGACCTCGAGGCCGACCCGGGCGAGAAGAGCCAGGCGCGCAAGGCGATCCTGCGCTTCCGTGACGGCGAGTGGATCGCCGCGTACATGGACAACGGCCAGCCGCCCGACGGCGCGGGGCTCGCCATCAAGATCCGCCTCACCGAGCGCCAGCGCGTCATCCCCGCCATCGCGGCCAACCCCGCGTTGCTCGAGATGCAGTTCGTGGATCTCTGGGCGACCAGCACCGACGCGTCGCAGCCGCACCGCCGCCGGTCCGACATCGTGGAGGCGGCGGCGCGGCAGGGGCGCGACCTGCAGAAGCTCGCCAACGATTTCCGCGACCGCCTCGCGTTGATTCGCGATGTTGGTCTGACCACCGGCGACACTCTCGCGTTCTCTCGCGCGGTTCGCACGCACCTCGACCGATTCCTCGCCGAGGACGGCATCAACCTCAACTCGGTCGAGAAGTCGGCGCTGGCCGACATCATCCTGCGCGCCGCCGTCGGCTACGGGCCGCTCGACAGCCTGCTCCACGACCGCTCCGTGAGCGAGATCATGGTCAACGGTCCCGACCAGGTGTTCATCGAGCGGCGCGGCGTCCTGACCAAGGCCGACATCCGCTTCGAGGACGAAAACCAGCTGCTCGAAACGATCCGCCGCATGGTCGCGACCACGGGCCGCCACATCGACGGCTTGAACCCGATGGTCGACGCCCGCCTGCCCGACGGCAGCCGTGTGAACGCCATCATCCGGCCTGCCGCCATACACGGCGCGGCGCTCACCATCAGAAAGTTCAAGGACGCGGTCCTCGGCATCGACGACCTCACGCGCGAGGGCAGCTTGAGCCCTGCGATGGCGGAGTTCCTCAAGGCCGCGGTCCTCGGCCGCATGAACGTGCTGGTGTCAGGTGGCACCGGATCCGGCAAGACCACCACCCTCAACGTCATCGCACGCTTCATCCCGCACAACCAGCGCGTGATCACCATCGAGGACGCCGCGGAGCTGCAGATCGATCACCCACACGTGATCGCGCTCGAGCACCGCCCGGCCAACGTCGAGGGCAAGGGCGAGCTGACCATCCGCCAGCTGCTGCGCAACAGCCTGCGAATGAGACCTGACCGCATCCTCGTCGGAGAGGTGCGTGGCGCCGAGGCCCTGGACATGCTGCAGGCCATGAACACCGGCCACGACGGCAGCATGTCGACGATCCACTCGAACTCGGCACGCGACGCGCTGTCGCGCCTCGAGACGATGGTGATGATGGCGTCGATCGACATTCCGTTCGAAGCCGTGCGCGCGCAGATTGCATCCGCGGTCAACCTCATCGTGCACCAAGCCCGCATGCCGGACGGACGTCGCAAGGTTGCCCAGATTGCAGAGGTCGTCGGCTACGACTCCAACGGCGCGATCCTTCGCGACATCTTCCTGCTCGGTATGGGCGCGGACCTTCGCCTCGAGTACAACGCCACCGGCTACATCCCGACCTCTCTCGACAAGGCGGCCTTCTACGGGGTGCAGGTGGACCAGGACCTGTTCGACCCGGTCAAGTCGCGCTTCGTGCCGGCGGGCTCCGACAGCATGATGCCGGTCGTCAAGGACCCCTTGATGACCGGGCAGCGCGGCGGCGGAGAGAACGTGGTGCGCCAGGTGGTGGTCGTTCCGTTCAGCTCAGACCGCCCGGGCGATCGCGACTCGCGGCAGTCGCAGACGCACACCGTGCAATCGACGCCGAGCAGCGCGGCCAGCACGATGGCCTCGACGCCGGAGATGCAGGAGGAGATGCGAAAGCTGATCGACGCCGCGAGGTCAGCCGTCGCCGACCTGCAGGCGGCGGCTCCGCAGCCTGGCCAGCCGCCGGCGCCTGTCTACGAGCAGCCTCCTCAGTCCCAGCTTCCCGCGCCGCCCGCGCAGTTGCCCGCGCCCACCGGCCCTGCGGCCGCGGCGCCGCCGGCGACCCTCTTCGCCACCCCGCCGCCTCAGCAGGGCGAGGCCACGCCCGTGCCCTTCATGACCGCGGGCGATACCGCCCAGGCCAACCAGGCTCTGCAGGCCGCCACGGCGATGGCACGCGCGACCACCGCGCTCGGCCAGATGGCGGCGGCCGCCGGCGGGTTCATGCACGCCGGGCAGCTGCCCACCATCCAGGGCGAGGGAACCGTACCCGCCGGCGCGACGCGTCGCATCCAGGCGGTGATCGAAAGCCTCATCACCCGCAAGGGGCTCAACCTGAGACTCGCGCCGGCTGTCACACAGGCGTTTGAGGGTGCAGAGCTGAAGGCAAGCGATTACGCGGGACCCAACCACATCAGCAAGGAGTCGGCGGGCCGCGAGCTGCGCCAGGCTGTCGAGGCAGGCGTGCTTCAGGTCGTGAGGTATCCGCAGGGCGAAGCCGGATTCCGCGCCGGTCCCGACCTGTTGCGCTCCGTCGCCGAAGGGCTCGGTCAGCAGGTGAATGCCGCGCAGCCTCTGACCCCCGAGACCATCATCGGCAGCCTGTCGGTGGGCCAGACGGAGGGCACCGTCACCATCATGTTCACCGACGTCGAAGGATCGACCAACCTCCTGTCCACGAGGGGCTTCACCGAGTCGCACGAGATCATGAAGGCCTACGAATCGATCATCGACGAGAAGGTCGCCGAGCATGCTGGGCGCCGCATCAAAGGGCTTGGCGACGGTCTGATGGTGAGCTTCGGTTCGAGCCGGCACGGCGTCGAATGCGCCATCGAGATCCAGAAGGCGATCGCCGAATACAGCCGGCAGAACCCTGAGAGGAAGATCAGGATCCGCATCGGCCTCAACACCGGCGAGGTCGTCGAGGAGGCCGGGGACATCTTCGGCGCCGCCGTCAACGTGGCCGCGCGCGTTGCGGGCAAGGCCAAGGGCGGAGAGATCCTCGTGTCGGACGTTGTGCGCTCCCTGGTCGGCCCGGTGGCCGAGATCGTGTTCGACTACAAGGGCGCTTACAAGCTCAAAGGATTCCCCGACCGCTGGCGGATCCACAAGGTCACGCCCGGCGAGTCGACGACGATGCCGACCACGCTACACAGCGGGGACGGCTTTGTCGGGCGCGAGCAGGAGCGCCTGGATATGAGGATGGTGCTGGACCGCGCCGCGACTGGCTCCGGTGGCATGGTTTTCGTCGCCGGGCCGCCTGGCATCGGCGCATCGCGGTTCGCCGCCGAGGTGGCGGTGGAAGCCGTGCAGAAAGGTTGGGTCGTCCTGAGCGGCCGCTGCGCGGACCTGGCCGCGAGCCCGATGTCGCCCTTCCGCGACGTGCTGAATGCCGCGATCGCGAACGCCGGCGCGAAGACGCTTCTGGATGCGGTGGGCGAGAACGGCCAGCTGTTGGCGCAGCTCGTCCCGGCATTGCGCCAGAAGGTGCGCGGCATGGTATCGGGTGGCGAGGTCAATGCGGACAAGCTTCGCGAGCAGCTCTTCAAGGCGATCTTCGATTTCCTGGTCGTCTACCAGGGCGCCAAGCCGATGCTGATCGTGATCGACGATCTGCAGTGGGCCGACGAAGCGTCGGTCCTGCTGCTGCGCGACCTGGCGGAACGCTTGAGCGGAAGCCGCATTGTCCTGGCCGCCACGTACTGGGAGTCCGAGCTCGACTCCGGACGGCCGTTCACACCAGTCGTGTCGCGCTTGCTGCGCCGGCGGCGCGCACAGCGCATCGGGCTCGGGAGGCTGTCGGATCGCGAGGTTGAAAAGATGGTGGCGGGGATGGCGGAGACGCCGGTCACCCCGATCCAGCTGCTCGGCATCCAGGCCGCGACCGAAGGCAATCCGCTGTTCGTCGAGCACTCCTACCTTTACATGGCGGCGTCGGACACGATGCTGGGCGGCAGCTCGCGCGTGCAGGCCAGCTTCACGGAGGAAGACCTCGAGCTGGCGCAGAGCGTGCGCGGCCTCATCGGCCGCAGGCTCGAACGCTTGAGCGAGCCGGCGCAGCGGATGCTGGTCGCAGCCGCCGTGATCGGCCGCGACTTCGACATCGCGCTGCTGGAAGCGTTTGGCGAGCTCTCGGGACACGAGCTGCGCGAGGCTCTGGAGGAGGCGACGCGCGGCCACTTCCTAACCAGCGCCGCCCCTGACCGCTACCGGTTCGGGCACGACCTGGTGCGCCAGCGAGTGCTCGCCGTGCTGCCGCTGCCGCGCCTGCAGGCCTACCACCTCGCTGTGGCCGACACGCTCGAGCGCGTTTATGGAAAGAGCGCGAACGAGCGCGCGGGCGAGATCGGCTTCCACCTGTACCAGGCGGGCACTGCCGCCGACCCGGTGCGCACATCGGGCTACCTCGCGCAAGCTGCCAAGAACGCGTTGGCGGTGGGCGCCTTCGAAGACGTGCTGAGACTGGTCGATACCGCGCTGATGCTGCTGCCCGGCGACAAGATTCGCGAGCGCGCCCAGGCGCTCACGATGAGAGGCCAGGCTTTCTGGGGCCTGGGTCGCATCGACGAGGCCCAGGCGGCGATGAAGGGCGCGGCGCAGCGCTACGAGGAGCTGGGCGACGCCAAGGGCATGGCGGCGATCAACGAGCGCCTGCTCGCCATGCAGCACACGGACGATGTGCCCGCTGAGGCACGTGAGCCCGACGAGGCGAGCGAGCTGGAGCTTGTAGGAGCCGAACCCGAGGCCTAGCTCGTAAGCCTCGAGCCGGGCTGGACAGGCGAGTAGGCGTCGTTGCCGATGATCGTGGGCAGCTGGCCCGTGAAGCTGATCGTGTTGGCGATCACGCCACCTGTCTCGTCGGTCCTGAACGCCGTTGCCTTCTGGATCGTAACCGCAGCCGCAGGCATATAGATAAGCCCGATGAACGCGGTGTCTGTCGCCGCCCCCATCGTGTTGCTGCAGCTGTTGGCGGGCGGATACGCCAGGCCGGGTTCATAAACGAGCAGCCAGTCGTACTGGTAGCCGCTGAAGACGTACGTGTCCCCGGCGCTGGTGTCGGTCAGGCACGCACCGTTCGGAATGACGTATGAGACGGCGCCAGGCGTGATCGCGGATGGGCAGCTGGCCTGGGCGCCGCCCACGGTCAGACATTCGTTCTCGTTGGCCTTGTCGCCGGCCGGGGGCGCCACGCGCTCGGCGTTCTCGTTCGGCAGGTTGCCGCCCAGCGGCGACGTCTCGGGACTTGGTGGATAGGAGCCGTAAGTGCCCCAGGCAGCGGCAGCGTTTGGCGCGAACGCTCCGATGATGTCGTTGTCGTCGATGATCGCGCTCTCGTGGCCTAGGGTACAGCCGCTTCCCGTGAACAGCGGGCATGACGAGGTGTTGAAGTTCGAGACGGTGCCGACCACCGGGATGTTTTCGATCAGGCCCCAGGGACCGCTGCAGTCGCCACCGGATCGCGTCGCGTAGACGTTGTACGAGGTCGCTCCAGGCACGTTGCTTATGTCGATCTTTACGACGCCGTTGCCGCCGGTAGTTCGGATGGTGCGACACACCGACGGTGCGCTCTCACGGGGGTAGTTGAAGCCGTTGTAGACGTCGAGACGGAGGGAGGTGACGACAAAGGCCCAGTTCGCGTTTGGCAGCTGATTGGGGCCGCCCTGAGTGGACAGCTGATAGGCACCCGCGCATTGCGCGCCGTCGCCATTCCAGAACTGCTTGGGCGAGACCTGGGTGTTGTCACTGATCTTTGGCTCATCGGGTGGCTTCAGCTCGTTGCTCACGAAGTCCCCGTTGTTGGTATATCCGCCGTTCCAGTAATAGACGCCCCCCTTGAGAAACCAGCAGTCACCGCCGACGAAGTTGGGGTTGGCAGCGTACGTTCCTGGAAACATGACGACGTTGGTGCCGACGGCCGACTGACTGCCGCCGACGACGGGCGGAGGCGGGTAGTTCGGATCCACGAAACGGTATCCAGTCCTGGTGACGCCGGCGACGTCGGGGTAAGTGCAGCCCGGGCTTGATCCGCTGGGGTAGCACTTCAGCGATAGACCCGGAACTGCGGCCTGGCAGCGCGCATAAACGTCACCGCCCACCTGTTCGTTGCCTCCGGTCACCGAGATCGCGCCGTTCGAAACCACGTCGCCGATCACCTGGAGGTTGCCGCCACCGTTGACGGTTATCGCGGTGCCAGGAACGCCCCCGCAACCGCCTTGGCTGAGGGCAGCCAGGGTCGGCGAATACAGCAGGTTATCGACGCTCGCGGAGGAGCTGGCAGAGATGATGGGAGAGACGCCGTTGGTCAGGATGCGCCCAAACTGCAGCGCCAGTGAGCGCGTGGCCGTCAGCGTGAAGGCGTATCCGGCGGGGCCGAGCTGTGCGACCACCTGCGTCAACACGGTGCCGTCGGAGTACGTGCAGGTGATGGTGAGCGGTGCGGCGCCGGGCGTCCCGTAGCCCGGCGCGCAGCCGGGCGCGGTGTAAAGGCGGCGATTGGCGCTGAAGCTGGTGGTCGCAGCCTGCTCCGCGGTCACGAAGTTGCGAGTCTGCTGCAGCGTATCGGCGCCGGCGAGCGCCGCGCCATCGACCGACGCCTGCAAGCTGCGCTTGCTCTGGTATGCGCGCGAGCCATCGATCGCCAGAGCCGCCATCCCAACCAGGACTGCCAGCATGATGGCGATCAGCACGATGGCCTGCCCTCGCTGCCGGCGCCGGGCTGCCACGCCCATCAGTACTCGGTCCTGAAGACTGCTGCCGCTTGCAGGATTATGTGGTCTGCCGTCGCCTGTGCGATCACGGGGGTGATGAGGATCAGGTTGAAGCGCAGCGTGACCTGGATCTGCGCGTTGTTGCCCGCGGGATTCACGGCGCTGCAGCTGCCGGCGGCGGCCGCACTGTACTCGCCGCCGGGAGCGTTCATCGGCGGAGTGCTCTCGATCGACGCGGGCGGATTCGGCTCGGTCACGTAAAGCCAGGCGGCGTTGCCCGGCGGAGTCGCGGACGTGATGGGGCCCTGCGGGCACGGCTCCGTCACCTGGGCCCCGATGAGCTGCCGGCTCACCGCGTTCAGCACGTCCGCGTT
>DATARC010000204.1:0-11682 GCA_036264335.1 Candidatus Dormiibacterota bacterium | reverse complement strand
CTACAACCTCTTCGAGGCCGACGCCCCCCTTCGCGAGGCGCTCGAGCGCGAGGGCGCGGGTTGGGCTCACGACTGGGTCGGCGAGCTCGGGCAGCTCGCCGGCACCGAGGAGGCGATCGCCTGGGGTTTCCAGGCCAACGAGAACCCGCCAAAGCTGCGCACCCACGATCGGTTTGGCAACCGCATCGATGAGGTCGAGTTTCACCCCTCCTGGCATCGCCTCATGGAGGTCGCGATCGGCCATGGCCTGCACGCCCTCCCGTGGCGCGAATCACGCCCCGGCGCGCACGCCGCGCGCGCGGCCGGCTTCTACGTGTGGTCGCAGGTAGAGGGTGGCCACGGCTGCCCGGTGTCGATGACCTATGCAGCGGTTCCAGCTCTGCGCAAACAGCCGGACCTCGCCGCCGAGTGGGAGCCGCTCATCACGACCCTTGACTACGACCCCGGCCTTCGCCCCCACGAGACCAAGCGCGGCGTGCTGTTCGGCATGGCGATGACCGAGAGGCAGGGCGGCTCCGACGTCCGCGCCAACACGACGCGCGCCAGGCCCACCACCGGCGGCGAGTACGAGCTCACGGGGCAAAAGTGGTTCTGCTCGGCGCCCATGTGCGACGCGTTCCTCGTGCTGGCCCAGGCCCCGGGCGGCCTCTCCTGTTTCCTGCTCCCACGCGTGCGACCCGACGGCACTCGCAACGCTTTCCACATCCAGCGCCTCAAGGACAAGCTCGGCAATCGCTCCAACGCCTCGAGCGAGATCGAGCTCGAGGGCGCGATGGCGTGGCTGGTCGGGGACGAGGGGAAGGGCGTACGGACCATCATCGAGATGGTCAATCACACTCGCCTCGACTGCATCGTCGGCTCCGCCTCGCTGATGCGCCAGGCTGTCGCCCAGGCCATCCACCACGCGGCGCACCGAAGCGCTTTCGGCCACCTTCTCATCGATCAGCCCTTGATGCTCAACGTCCTGGCAGACCTGGCCATCGAGTCAGAGGCGACGACGATCCTCATGATGCGGCTCGCGGGCGCGCTCGACCGCGCCGCCGACAGCGAGGAAGCGCAATTTCGTCGCCTCGCCCTTGCGGTCAGCAAGCACTGGGCGTGCAAGCGCGCCGTACCCGTCGTCGCCGAATCCCTCGAATGCCTGGGCGGCAACGGCTACGTCGAGGAGTCGATCATGCCGCGCCTCCATCGCGAAGCGCCCCTCAACTCCATCTGGGAGGGCTCGGGCAACGTCAACGCCCTCGACGTGCTGCGCGCTATGGAGCGCGAACCCGAATCGCTGGCCGCATTCATCGCGGAGGTCGAGGAAGCTCGTGGGTCGGACGCGCGCCTCGACCATTCCACCGCGGACCTCAAGCAAGAGCTCTCGAACGGTGCCGCGACCCAGTCCGGTGCGCGGCGCCTCGTGGAGCGCCTCGCGATCACGCTCGAGGGCTCATTGCTGGTCCGCTTTGGCGACCCCGCGGTGGCGGACGCCTTCTGCGCCTCGCGCCTGGGCGGCGATTGGGGCCACTCCTTCGGCACGCTGCCGCAAGGTCTCCAGCTAGCTTCGATCGTGCAGCGCCACCGCCCGCCTGCGTAGATTGGGGCTGTGAGCGTGCAATCCAGCGATATCGCCGCGGTCTGGCGAAGCTCGCCGGTCTCGTCGATCGCGCCACAGGACCTCGTGCTCGTCTCCGACTTCGACGGCACCCTGGCCGACATCGTTCCCGAGCCGACCCAGGCCACGGCGCTGCCAGATTCACTTCACGCCCTGCGGCGCCTGGTGCCGGTGCTGAGGAAGGTGATCATTCTCAGCAGCCGCACCAGGACCGAGCTCGAGGAGCACCTGCCGATTCCGGGCGCGGAGCTGATCGGCGACAGCGGGCTGCCGCCGCCGACCCCCGAGGAGCTCGAGGCCTTGAGAGTGTTCAACGCCCAGGCGGCCAAGCTGCTCGGCCATACGCCCGGCGCGTGGATCGAGATCAAGCCCGCGAGCAGCGCTGTCCATTTCCGCAACGCACCGATCAGTGGACAGAAAGTGCTCGACATGATTCGCCCTCTGTTGCATCAGACGGGGTTGTACGGCGGCCTCGGCCGCAAGGTCATCGAGGTGCATTCGCCTCACGCCGGCAAGGGCAACGCCCTCGAGGCCCTGGTCAAGCGCCTCAACGCGGGTGGCATCGTGGTGATGGGCGACGACGAAAACGACAGGTCGATGTTCAGGGTGGCGAGCCGGGCCTCGGTGCCGCATCTGTGCGTCGGCGTCGGCTCCGCGGAGGTGCCGCCCGACCTGTTCGACCATTGCGACCTCGTCCTCGACGGCCCAGCGGAAGCGTCTGGCTTCCTGCGCAACCTGTCTGAGTGGGCGACCGCCGGAGAGTGGGCTAAGACCTCACCGGGCCGATCACCAGGTCTCGCAGGTCCTGGACCTGGCGGCTGATCCATCGCGTGATGTCGTTGGCCCGCACGACCTCGCGCGCGCCCTCGTTCAACCGCTTCTTCTCCGTCGCCCCCATCATCAGCCCGACGTACAACGCGGCAGCGGTGGCTTCAACGTCGAAAGGGTTGATCGACAGCACGAAGTTATGGAGCTCCTCGTGGGCGCCGGCGTTCTCTGAAAGCACGATCACGCCATTGGTGGCGTTGACGAGCGCGCCTTCCTTGACCACGAGGTTCAATCCGTCGTAGACCGGGTTGACCAGCAGCACGTCGTAGTTCTTGAGCGACGCGACTGCCTTGCGCTCGCTCTCACCGATCTCGAGCCGGACGGGCTGCCAGGTCTCGGTGCCGAATTCGCTGTTGATCCGGCCGACTATCTGCCGGATCTGTCGCAGGTAGCGGCTGTAGACGGCGACGTCCTGGCGTGATGGCTGTAGGAAAGCCCAGAACTGCACCTCACCGCGCAGCTCGGGGTGGTAACGCAGCAGCTTGTCGTAAGCGATGAAACCGCGGACGATGTTCTTCGAGGGATCTGTCCTATCGATGCGCGCAATCAATTTCGGCGGGCGCCATGAATGCAGGTCCCGCTCCTGCCGCTTGACACCGCGCGAGCCCGCGAGCCGCGAGGTGGTCGAGACGTCGATCGATATCGGATAGTGCCGCGCATAGACGACGCGGCCGCCGTAGAACACCGCCCGCTCGCGCTCGTCGACCTGAAGACCGGCGTTCTCTTCGCAGGTGAGAAGGAAGTTGCGCACGTCGAGGCTCGATTGAAAGCCGACGACGTCGCACCCGAGCAGGCCTTCGAGGATCGCGTCGCGCATGGTCTTCGGCAGCACCTTCCAGTACTGCGGCGTGGGCCACGGAACATGGACGAAGTGCTGGATCATCGCGGCGGGTAGGGCGGTTCGCACCAGCCGCGGCACGAGGTAGAGCTGGTAGTCGTGGACCATCACCAGGGGCCGGCTCGGCGCGGCGCGCGCGACCTCGATCACCTTTTCGGCCATCAGCCGGTTGACCTCGACGTAGCCCTCCTCCCACGCCTGGTGGATGCGGTCGTCGATCACCGGCTCGTTGCCGAGGTCCCACAGGTAGTGCTGGATGAACCAGAGCACTGGGTTCGCGAAAACGCCGTAGTAAAGCTCGTACTGCTCCCTCGTTGGCGTCGTGTAGTGAAGTCGCCCGGTGGAGTTCAGCAGGGGGACGCTGATCGCGGTGCCATGGGCGGCGGCGATCTGGCGCTCCTCGTCGCTGCGCGCGCACGCGACCCAGTCCGCCTCAGTGGCCTCGGCCAGGGTCAGCAGGGCGGTGATGACGCCGCCGGACCCGCGCCGGAACCCTCCTTCCGGAGTCGGCTCGGAGGGGGCGCGATTGCAGACGAGGATGGGGGAGACGTCAGGCAGCGTGCGCGTGACGTACGCCCGCATGGCGGATCCGGGGCTGCCGCGCTCGGCCGCTACGGGCACCTCTTCAGCGATGCTCACCCCGCCCATCATGGGGGGTCGGCTTAACGGACGAAGGCTGCCCGATCGAGCGGCACGTCGCGCAACCTGATCCCGGTGGCTCGTGCCAGCGCGTTGGTGATGGCGGCGGGGCCGGGCACGGCAGGCGGCTCGCCGACGCCCTTGGCGCCGAGCGGTCCGACCGCCGACGCCACCTCGACGAGCTTCACGTCGATCTCGGGGAGCTGATCGGCGGTGGGGAGCTCGTAGTCGAGGAAGCTGGAGGTCCGCAGCTGCCCGTCGACGCTGTACGCCAGCTGCTCGCCGAGCGCCCGGCCCAGGCCCTGCACCACGCCGCCGTGGATCTGGCCCATCGCCTCGGGCGGGTTGATGGCGCGCCCGACATCCTGGATCGCGGCATAACCGGTGAGCTGGAACGCCCCGGTCTCCGGGTCGGTGCGCACCCGCGCGATGTGGACCGTGAACATCGGCGAGGCGGCCTGGACCGCCGAGCGGCCAGTGGCCTGGATGGGCCGGTACTTGCCCATGAACTCGGTGCTCATCTCCACCAGCTTGGTCACCTCCACGTACCTCTCGGGCACGCCGCGGACGGTCACGCGGCCATCCACGATCTCGAGGTCCTCGGGCGCAGCCTCCAGCTCGTTGGTGGCGATCTCCAGCAGCTGGCGGCGCGCCTCGAGCGCAGCCTCCTGCACCGCGCCGCCCATGCTGTAGGTGACCTGGCTGCCGGCGGCAACCGGCCCGAAGGGCGCCGTTGCGGTGTCGCTGGTCTGGATCCGCACGCGGTCCACCGGGATGCCGAATGATTCCGCGGCGATCATCGCCAGGCCTGTCGATGCGCCGCTCACATCGACAGTCCCCACATGCACCGTCAGCGTGCCGTCGGGCTCGACGCGACAGCCTGCCGACGACGGCGTGCGCGCCCCGCCCCACATGCCGAGGGCGATGCCGACGCCTTCGCCCTTCTCCAGTGCTCTGGTGTACAGGGGATGCTTTGCGGCCTCCTGCAGGCATTCGATCATCCCGATCGCCGGCAGGGGCTTGCCATCCGGTCCCGGGTCGCCCTCGCGCCTGGCATTCTTGAGACGGAGCGCGACTGGATCCATCTTGAGCTCGAGCGCCAGCTCGTCCAGCGCCGACTCCAGCGCAAAGTAAGCCTGAGGCGCGCCGGGAGCGCGGTATGCCTCGACCGGCGTCTTGTTGGTCGAGACCTCGTAACCGGTGATCTCGAAGTTGGGGCATGCGTAGGTCGACGTCAGGAACATGCCGGTGATCCCACCATGCCAGCCGGCGGTTGCGCCGTTGTCGTAGTGGAAATTCGCGACCAGCGCCACCAGCGTGCCGTCCTTCCTGGCGCCCAGCTCGATATCGAAGCTGGCAGCCGGCGCTGAGCGCGCGACCGCGAACACCTGCTGGCGCGTGAGGTTGAGACGCAGCGCGCGACCCGTTCGCCTCGCGAGGAGCACGAGCAATGTTTCGAGAAGGGTGACCTTGCCGCCGAACCCGCCGCCCACCGTCATCGGCACGACGCGCACCTTGTGGGTCGGAATGCCAAGGACCTTCGCGACCTCGTCGCGAAGGGCGAACGGACCCTGCGTCGGCGCCCACACGGTCATTCCGCCATCGGGCTCAGGCCGCACCATCGACACGTGTGGCTCCATCGGCGAGTGGTGGACGCCCGCGAGGCTGTAGGTGGCCTTGATCACGGCGTCGGCCGATTTGAGGGCCGCAGCGGTGTCGCCACGCTTGAGGTTGACGACGCTGCTGACGTTCGCCGGACGTTTCGGCGCCGAGCCGTTGGACTCGGAGTCCGTGCCCGCACCGTGCATCGATGCGTCGGCGGCGTCGGCCTCTTCCTCGGCATCGAGCACCCTGGTCGCGCCCTCGCGCATCGCGTGCTCGGGGTCGACGGTTATCTCCAGCGGTTCGTAGTCGACGTCAACGAGCGCGGCGGCGTCGGCGGCGGCTGCTTCGCTTTCGGCGATGACAGCTACGACCGGCTGGCCGACGTAGAAGACGCGGCCGACCGCTAGCGGTTTCTCGGGGCTGGGAGCAGGAACGCTTGGGAGGTCCGCGCCGGTGACGATGTCGACGACGCCGGGCACCGATCGTGCGGCCGCCACATCGATGCCACGGATGTTCGCGCTGGCCTGGTGGCTGAGGACGAGCTGCACGTAAAGAAGGCCGGGGAGCTCGAGGTCGGCGGTGAACTTGGTGGCGCCGGCAACCTTCTCAGCCCCCTCGAGCCGCCGATGCCCAACCCCAACAACGCTCATAGCACGAACATGGTACGGACTTAGTGCTTGGTGATCCTCGCGTCCGTCCAGGCGAAGTCGTACAGCGCGTTGCCACCGACGCCCTTGACCCACGGATGTGTCAGGTACTGCTGGACTCCGTAGAGGAGGTCTGCAAAGACGACGTGGCCCATCAGCGTGACCCCGGCCCCTTTGTAATCGGCCACGGCGGTGGCGATCGTCTTCTGGTCGGCTGCCCTGACGGCCTTGTCGAACAGTGGATTCGAGTAGCACGAGCCGCCCGAATTGATGGCCACGAACAGGTAATCGAACCAGTCCTGAGGGTTGTCGTAGTCCGCGTTCCAGCTCTGCCTGAAGAGCGGGTACGCGCACCGGCCGTTGCGCCGGTCAAAGAATGTCTTGCGGTCGACCTCGACGCATTTGACGGTCACGCCAAGGTTCTTGAACCACTGCGTCGTGAGGTTGATGCACACAGCCTTGTTGAATGGATCGGTGTCGTACGTGTACGCGAGGCCTTTTACCTTCGCCCCGGTGGGGTCCCATTTCTTGTACTCGGCCTTGGCGGCGGCGGCATCGAACTTCGCGTTGGGATCAGCCCCGTCCCCGAGATACCCGATGAGGCCCTTGCTCACCAGGCCGCCGGTGGCCGGAACGCAAGCCGTCCCCTGGTTGCACACCGCGACCGCGAGTGCGTTCCGATCGATCGCCGTCGCAAAAGCATGGCGCCCGGCCAGCCCGGTCGCGAGGCCGGAAAAAGGCCCCTTGCTCATGTTGAAGCCGGCCCAGAAAGTGACGCCTGCGGGGATCAGCTGCAGCTGGCTGTGCAGCTTGGGATCGGTCGTGTAGCGGACTGCGGCAGCAGGCGCCAGGCCCTGGCGCGCGTAACCGATGAGGCTGTACAACCCCGACTCATAGCGCGAGATCTGCACCGATTGGTCGGCGAGCACGTCGATGTGCACGTGCACGATGCGTCCCGTCGAGCCGCCGTACCACTGTGGCACTGGTTCGAAGTCGAGCGCCTGCCCGGCAGAGCGTGACGTCATCCGGAACGGGCCACTGCCGATCAGCGTCTGCGGATTCGTGAACCAAACGTTGTCACCGTTGGCGGCGATGACCTTGCTGTCGACGAGCCAGAAAGGCCAGAGCGCGACGGTGGTCAGCCAGTAACCGGCCGGCCTGGTCAACGTGGTGGTGAATGAATATGCGTCGAGCTTCACGAGCCCGCTCATCGTCTTGGCGCGGCCGTCCGCCACCGCCTGGTAGCCGACGATGGGCTGGAACAGGCTCGCGTAGTCGCCCTGCTTGGAAGCGGCGCGATTCCAGCTGTACAGGAAGTCGTCGGCCGTGATCAGGTCGCCATTGGAGAACTTGGCGTCGTGCCGGATCTGGAAGGTATAAGTGAGGCCGTTGAGCGAGATGATCGGCGGCCCGGTCGCCAGGTCGGGCACCTCCTGGAGCTTCTGATCGAACTTGTACAGGCCGGAGAAAACGTTGCGAAGGACGTCCACGTCCGCCGGGGATGAGATCTGGGCAGGGTCGAGGTCGGCGACATCCTGAGCAATCGGAAAGCTCAGCGTCTGGTCGCTCGCGAGCACCTCGGGAGCTGCGCCGCCGCCGAACGGGGCGAGGATCACGAACGCAACCACGACCGTGAACAGCAGCAGGATTGCCAGGGCCGCGGCCACGGCGATGCGTAGCGCCCTCATGTTGTGAGCACGACCTTGCCAGTGGTCTTGCCGCTTGCGACGGACGCCAGGGCCGCGGGCGCGTCTGAGAGTGGAAGCCGCGCTGAGATATACGGCTTGATCTTTCCGCTCTCGTAAAGCTCGACGAGGGCGTGCGCGGCAGGAGCGATGAGCTCGGGCGCGCGAGAGTTATACAGTCCCCAGTGCAGCCCGACCACCGAATAATTCTTGACCAGCACGTGGTTGGTGGCGGCTTGCGCGATGCGGCCCGACGTAAAGCCGACGATGACGATGCGGCCCTCGAAAGCGATGCATTTCGTCGAGCGGTCGTAAACGTCGCCGCCCACCGGGTCGAACACCACGTCCGCGCCGCGACCACCCGTCAGCTTCTTGACCTCGTCGGCGAAGTCCTGCGTCTTGTAGTTGATCGCGTGGTCGGCGCCCATGCGGCGGCACACGTCCAACTTTTCATCGGAGCTTGCGGTGGCGATGACTGAGGCGCCGGCAGCTTTGCCCAGTTGAATCGCCGCCGTCCCGACGCCACCCGCGCCGGCGTGGACCAGCAGCGTTTCACCGGCCTGCAGGTTGGCGCGGCGGTGCAGCCCGAACCAACCCGTCTGATACGTGAGCGTGAACCCTGCGGCCTCCTCGAACGACATGCCGGCAGGCATCGGCGAGACGGAGGCCGGCGCCGCATCGGCGATCTGCGAATAGCCGCCGCGGGTGAGTCCGCCGCTGTCGAGCAAGGCCGTCACGTGGTCGCCAGGCTTGAACCCGCTTGACTCTGGCGAGGCGATCACCTCGCCGCTGACCTCGACTCCGGGCACGAAGGGCAGCGCCGGTTTGGACTGGTAGGTGCCGGCCACCATCAATGCGTCGGGGAAGTTGATGGCGGCGGCGCGGACGCCGATCCGGACGCTTCCATCTGCGGGCTGCCCGGGCTCGATTTCCTCGAAATGGAGGACCTCGGGCCCGCCAAGCTCCCGAACGACCCAGGCTTTCACGGGCCCCATCGTAGGGGAGTGACCCCGTGGCCCTTGTCGAATTCGAGTGCCGCGGGCTTACCAACCGTAGCCTGCCGATCCTTTATCCGAGGGGCTACCCATCCTTAATCAATGGCTGGCAGGATTGCTTGAGCAGCCGGTGGCGTCACTTCTGCGGGGGAGGATTTTGGATGTTGTTGCGCATTTCAGCCCTGCTCGCTCTTTGCAGCCTCGCGATCTGGCCGAGCGGCGCCTCCGCCAATAGCGGAACCGGCCGGCTCGGCGAGATCAACCACATAGTCGTCATCTACGAGGAGAACCACAGCTTCGACAACCTCTACGGCGGATGGGAGGGCGTCAACGGCCGTGCGAACGCCACCAACTCGACGCAGATCAGCCAGGGCGGAACGCCCTATGCGTGCCTGCGACAGAATGACGTGAACCTCACCTCGCCACCGCTGCCGGCCGACTGCGCCGCTGCGACGACCACCACGCCGGGCATGCACTTCACGAACAACCCGTTCAGCATCGAGGCTTACATTCCAGCGAGCGCGCAAACCTGCCCGCAACCCGGCGCCTTCGCTCCAAACGGGCTGACTCCCAGCAGCGCCAACCGCGCGGGCGGCTGCACCAGGGACATCGTGCACCGCTTCTACCAGGAGCAGTACCAGCTGAACAACGGTGCGCAAAACCTGTACGTCACGGGCAGCGACGCCATGGGCCTCTCGATGGGCTACTACGACACGACAGCGCTGCCGATCTACGCGTACCTGCACAGCCCGGGGCACCCGCACTACGCGATCTCCGACAACTTCTTTCAGTCGGCTTTCGGCGGTTCGTTCCTGAACCACCAGTGGCTGATCGCGGCGGCGACGCCGACATATCCGGGCGCGCCGGCAAACCTGCACTCGATCATCGACTCCAACGGGATGCCGATCAGCTACCCGCTTTACACGGCCACCGGTCCCGTGAGGGACACTCCGGTCACTCAGCTGTGCCCGTCAGCGGTGCCTGGGCGAGCATGCGGCGACTACGCGATCAACACGATCCAGCCATTCCAGCAGCCACAATCGTCCAGCACCGTCAGGCTGCCGGCGCAGACCGGCACGACGATCGGGGATGAGCTCAGCGCCGCGGGCGTGAGCTGGGGCTGGTACTCGGGCGGCTGGGCCAACGCCGACGGCGAGGTCGGCGCGCCGGGTTGGACCAATGGAACGACACCTGGTACTTGCACAGACCCGGGGTCGTTGCCCAACCCGACCTATCCCTATTGCCCCAGCAAGGTGTTCCAGTTCCACCACCAGCCGTTCAACTACTACGCGGCATACGCGGTGGGTACGCCAGGCCGCACGCACCTCAAGGATGAGGTCGACTTCACCAATCTCCTCGGGGGTTCATCGAAGACCTGCCAGCTCAACTCGGTCAGCTTCGTCAAGCCGATCGGTTTGGAAAACGAGCACCCGGGCTACACCAGCGAGACGGCTGGCAGCAACCACCTGGTGGATTTGCTTTCGGCCGTGCAGAACAGCGCGTGTGGCAAGGACACGATGGTCGTTGTCACCTATGACGAGTTCGGGGGACAGTACGACCACGTGACGCCTCCGGGTCAGGGCGGCGCTGCAGGGCCAAGCGACCAGTGGGGTCCGGGCACACGCATCCCGGCGCTGGTGCTTGCGCCGCAGCTTCTGGGCACGTTCGTCGTCGACCACACGCAGTACGACACCACCTCGATCCTGGCCACCATCGAGCACCGCTTCGGCGTCGCTGCGCTGAGCGGCCGAGACGCGGCGGTCAACGACCTGGGGAATGTCTTCACAGCACACGTCCCCAGTACCTAGTCACTAGGCGTCGGTACCAGTTTTAAGAAAGGTCGACCAGGCGGCAGGGAATATCTGCTTCCTGGTCGACCAGGTATGCGGCGCAAACGCGGTGATAGCCGTCGGCGATGGTCAGTCGCATGCCCCGCGACGCATTGCCGCGGATCAAGAGGATGGGGGAGAGGGGATCGCCCTTCTTCAACTTCTTGAGCTTGTCGGCGATCTCAGGATCGTCATCGGACAGAAGGGGCAATCCGCTGGCGCGCTCGATGTCCTTCGGGAGCTGCTTGATGGTCTTCGCGCGCTTGAGCTTCGCGACGATGGTCGCCGTCTCGCGTTCAGGAAGGATGAGGCGCAGGTAAGCAGCGGCGGCGGCGAAGTCCTTCGCCTGCGGCTTGGTTCGCCACTTCACCCTCTTGGTTGCCATCTATCTGGATAACCGCTGCGGACGGAGCAGCACCCGAGCCCGGCCTGCAATCGCCGAGCAACCAGCCTCGACGACCAGCCACAATCATGGGCAGCCGGCGTAGCTCAGCTTGGCAGAGCAACGGTCTTTTAAACCGATGGTCCAGGGTTCAAATCCCTGCGCCGGCACCAACCAGAAACCACCGCAGACCGTGTGCGGATGCGCCATCACAATCGGTTCCTGCGATACATCTCAATATGGATCACCCTGGGGGCGTGGAGAACGTCGATGCCCAGGTTCGCTTGCAGACTTACCTGCAACCGGGCGAAGGCGTCCTTTGGACCGGCAGCCCGAATCCGCATCGCCTCTTCAGCAGCAAGGACTTCTTTCTCGTGCCATTCAGCCTGATGTGGGGCGGATTCGCAATCTTCTGGGAGGCCTCGGTCCTCGCCTTCGGAAGAGGAGCGAATCAGGCTCCGGTTTTCTTCGCCCTGTGGGGCATCCCGTTCGTTGTTGTCGGCCAGTACTTCATCTGGGGAAGGTTCCTATTCAAGCGTTGGGATCGGCGGCGGACGATCTATGCAGTCACCAACCAGCGGGTGATTGTGCTGCGTGGACGGACGCTGCAGTCGATCTTCCTGAGTCAACTGCC
>DATARC010000196.1:0-7524 GCA_036264335.1 Candidatus Dormiibacterota bacterium | reverse complement strand
GCAGGGTTGAGCTGCAGCATGTCGGGGCTGCCGCCGCCGGGAATCCACCACTTGGCCACGACCTTTCGGGTCGCGAACGAGATGACGGAGAAGGAGCCTTCGAGCCGGTTCGAAACGTACAGGTACTGCGCGTCGCGTGAGACCTGGAAACCGTGGGCGCCTTTGCCCGTCGGGATGAACTGAATCTCCTTCATCGCGATCGGGTCGACCACCGACACTCCCATGCGGCCCTGGTTGCTCACGTAGAAGACGGTGCCGTCGGGTGAGAGCTTGACGTCGATCGGCAGGCCGCCGACGTGCACAGCTCCGACGAGCTTCATGTGGATGACGTCAACCTTGGCGAGCATCCCCGTGTACTCGGTCGAGATCATCAGGTAGCTGCCGTCGGCGCTGAAATCGAGATGATCCGCTCCTGCCCAGGGGATCGAGACGGAACCCAGCAGCTTCCACCCGTGGTGCGGATCGCGAAACTCAATGCGCTGCAGCCGCTCGACGACGTCGATGGCCTTGGTCCCATCGGGCGTGAAGTAGAGGTTGTACGGATACGGAATGGAGATCGTGCCCGCTGGCTTGCCGGTGTGGATGTCGATCTTCGTCAGTGTGCTCGAGCCCTCGTTGTCGACGTAGAGAGCGCTCATGTCCCACGCCGGGGCGATGTGGTGCGGGATGGATCCGACCGCGAAGTGATCGATGACTTTGAAGGTCAGCGGATCGATCACATCGACAGTGCCGGCGCCACTGTTAGGCACGTAGACACGCGGCGGGATCTTGCACAGCGGGCAGGGCACGACGCCAGACATGATGTTGGCGTAGACGTTGAGCGGAGTCGCCGGCAGGGTGCCCGGCTGCACGTCTGGGGCCGGCAGAGCTCTCACCGGTCCCGCCGGCAGTGCTTGCTCGGGTTGAGCTGACGAGCCCAGGTAGGGAGTCGTCCATACGACGGCAAAGACCACTCCGGCCGGGCTGAGGATCACGACCGTGAACAACGCCGCAACCAGAAGGCGGAACGGCCGCGACCGAAGGACTGTGCCCAGGCGATTATTCGTCAGGGAGGTCTTCCAGCTTGGGCGCGAGCTCGCATACCCAGCGACCGTCGTCGAGTCGCCGGATGAAGCGGCCGTAACCCTGATTTCGTGCCACGTTGAAGAACTGCTCTTGTGTGATCAACGTCCGAAGGCGGGCCAAGTCCGCATAGGTGCTGTCACGCATGATCCCGCCGACGACCCCGGCCAGCTCGCGCCACTGCCCTTCTGACAGCGGCTCGCCATAGCCGGCGATGGTGACGAGCAGCGCGGCGGTCGCGCCTGTGATCGTTTCCGGCAGCAGCTTCTCAGCCTTCGCCCTGGAGATGATCTCCTTGCCGGTGCTGATAATGTCCGCGATCCGGTCACGGCGCACCCCGATGATGTCGCGCCCGCTCCCAACCGTGGTGCCTTCCAGATATCTCGGTCCTGCTTCCATCACCGATTGCCTATTCTAGTTTGCCGTCAGTGGACCTGGATCTGGCGCCCCAGCACGCGAGCTTCCGAGATGCCGTCCGCGAACTGGCGCAGGGCGCGGTACGGCCGCACGCCGAAGAGGTCGATCGCGACCATCGATTCCCGGATGAAGCCATCGAGGCGGCGAAGGCGGCAGGGCTCCTTGGGGTGCTGATTCCTCGCGAATACGGCGGTGCCGGACTCGACGCGATCGCCTTTGCCGTCTGCATCGAGGAGCTGGCCCAAGCCTGCGCGTCGACGTCGGTCATCGTCGACGTTCACACGAGCGTCGGCAGCGAGCCGATCCTGCTGTTTGGGACTGAGGAGCAGAAGAAACGATGGCTGCCGCCGCTCGCATCGGGCGAGCTGCTCGGCGCATTTGCTCTGACTGAGCCGGCATCTGGTTCCGACGCAGCCTCGCTCACGACGAGCGCCCGCCGCGACGGCGACCGATACGTCCTCAACGGCACCAAAGTCTTCATCACGACGATTGGCCGAGCCGGGCTGTACATCGTTTTCGCCCGCACTGGAAGCGAGGATCAGCGCGCAGCCGGAGTCAGCGCCTTTGTCGTGCCGGCCGACACTCCCGGCGTCCGGGTTGGCCAGCTTTTTAAGAAGATGGGATTGCGTGGCTCGCCGACCGGTGAGCTCGTTCTCGAGGACGTGGTGGTGCCTGCTGCCAACCGGCTTGCTGCCGAAGGCCAGGGCTTCACAGTGGCCATGCGGGCGCTGGATTCAGGCCGGATCGGCATCTCCGGGCAGGCGCTCGGGATCGCCAAGGCTGCAGTCGACGAGGCGCGCGCGCTGCTGATGGATCGCGAAAAGGAGCAGGGAGACGAGTTCATGCTCGCGGACATGGCGACACGCCTGGAATCGGCGCGCCTGCTGGCTTACCACGCAGCGTGGCTTTGCAGCGCCGGCCGCCCGTTCACCAGGCAGGCGTCGATGGCCAAGCTGCACTGCACCGACACCGCCATGGACCTGGCGCTGAATGGAGCTCAGCTGGCCGGGGACGAGGGCGTTTTTGGGGCGAGCCCGTTCGAGCGTCACGTGCGCGACGCCAAAGCGCTCCAGATCTACGAGGGGTCGAACCAGGTCCAGCGCGTCGTCATCGCCCGCGAGATCCTCAAATAGAGGCTGTAATCTCCGTTCATGGACTTCGACCTCTCGGAAGAGCAGATCGCGATTCGGGACACGGTCCGCGAGCTCGTCCAGGACAAGGTCGCCCCTCGAGCGGCGGAGATCGATGAGAAAGCCGAGTATCCGAAGGACATCGAGAAGCTGTTCGCCGAGAACGGCATCCTGGGCATTCCGTTCCCCGAGGAGTACGGCGGCATCTCGGGGTCGAGCGTCACCATCTGCATGGCGATCGAGGAGATCGCCAAGGCGTGCACCACCTCATCGCTGATCCTTGCCGTCCAGGCGCTCGGCTCGTATCCAATCCTGGTCGCCGGCTCTGAGGAGCAGAAGAAGAGACTCTGCCCACCCCTGGCCTCGGGAGAAAGGGTGGCCGCATACGCCTTGTCCGAGACCGGAAGCGGCTCCGACGCCGCCGCCATGAAGACTCGCGCGGTGCGCCACGGGAACGAGTACGTCTTGAACGGCACCAAGCAGTTCATCACAGGCGGCAGCGTCGCCGGCACGCTCGTGGTTTTCGCGCAGACCGATCCGGAAGCCAAGCAGAAAGGGATCTCGGCGTTCGTCCTCGAGCGCGAAACCAGCCCATGGAAAGCGGACAAGCTCGAGCACAAGCTCGGCATTCGCGGTTCGCCCACGGCGCAGCTGGTCTTCGAGGACGTCAAGGTTCCGGTGGCCAACCGGCTTGGTGAGGAGGGCGCCGGCTTCAAGATCGCGCTCGCCGTGCTCGACCGCTCTCGCCCGGGAATTGGCGCGCAAGCACTCGGCATTGCGGAAGGCGCTTTCGAATACGCGCTCAACTACGTCAAGGAAAGGCATCAGTTCGGACAACCCATCGCGTCCTTCCAGGGCATCCAGTTCATGCTCGCCGACATCGCCACGCAGATCGAGGCGGCGCGGCACCTGGTTTATCGAGCCGCCACCAAGGTCGATGAGAAAGCGCCTGACCTGACCAAGATCGCAGCGATGGCGAAGCTTTTCGCATCCGACATGGCGATGAGGGTCACGACCGACTGCGTGCAGCTGCTGGGCGGCTACGGATACATAAGTGACTATCCAGTCGAACGAATGATGCGAGACGCCAAAATCACCCAGATCTACGAGGGCACGAATCAGATCCAACGCGTGGTGATCGCGAGATCATTGTTGCGGTGAGCGCCGCCCCGGAATCGGCTGAGCCGGCGGTCGACGACCGGCCACCTTATCCCCTGCCGCCGAGCGTGGCGCCCTACCATCCGCCGCCCGCCTATCCACCACCAACGGTGGGGCGAGGCGGCGCCACCGATGGGCGCGCAGTCATGTCATTGATCGCTGCGATCTTCGGCATCCTCCTCGGTCTGCTGTTTGGGCTTCCCGGCCTCGCGCTCGGGCCGATGGCGTACTTCCTGGGGCGCTCGGCGATCGCGCGGATCGATGAGGCTGCCGAGCCTTCGGGTGGCCGGGGCCTGGCCCAGGCCGGTTCGGTGCTAGGGGTGGTGGCGACCGCGATCGGGGCAGTGGTCAGCCTGGCCTGGCTCGTGCTGCTGCTGGTGGCAGCCTCCGTCACGCCAACGTTGGGGTAGCCGCTTGGATCGACTCACAGAGGCCTTCTCCTGGCCGTTTCGCGACCCCGGCTGGGTCTCCAAGCTGCTGATCATCGCGCTGACCCTGATGATTCCGATCGTGGGCTCGATCAACGGGCTCGGGTGGATGCTGGCGTCGCTCGACCGGCTGAGGGCGGGAGAGGAGAGGCTCGCACCGGCCAACCTCAGCTACATCGGCCGAGGGCTCCGGCTCTTCGCGGTAGAGCTCATCTACACGCTGGCGATCCTGGTCGTGGCAGTCGTGATTTTCGTGCCGGCATTTGCCTTGTCGGTCAAGCAGGGCCAGGGCGCCGCCAACAACGGCCTGATTGCGGCTGCTGTGCTTCTCAACCTGATCGGGTTCAGCGTGATCACCCTGCTGAGCCTGGCTCTGAACTTCATGATCCCGGCCATCGTTCTGGCGACTGACAGGGCGGGAATCGGGGCGGGCATCGACGTACGCGAAGTGCTGCGCCGATCTCGCGCGAATCTGAACCACACTCTGATCGCCGGCCTTATGCTGATCGCCGCCAGCTTCGTCGGCTCGCTCGGATCGGTGATATGCGGCCTTGGCATCTTTGTCACGTTGGCGTACGGGCTCGCGATGCAGGCATGGATCATTCGCAGCTTCGAAACGGGGTAGTGCGCCGCACCAGCGGCGTAAGGAGGAGTTAGATGTCCGATTTGCCGCCGCCGCCCCCAGGTGGGGATTTCACGCCGCCGCCGCCCGCGCCGCCTCCAGGTGGAGGGTCGCAGCCACCGCCGCCGCCACCACCGCCGGGTGGGTTCGTGCCGTCGCCGCCGCCCGCAGGAGGCTACGTGCCCCCGCCGCCGGTTGGCTACGCGGGTGCGGCCGTCGCCGGGCCCCGGACCGATGGCCTGGCCATCGGCGCTCTCATCGCCGGCATCCTGTCGCTCGTCTGCTTCTGGCCGCTGTGCCTGGGCATCATCCTTGGTCCTGCCGCCGCGATCATGGGATTCATCTCACGCCAGCGGATCGCCGCCAGCGGAGGCACCGTGGGTGGGGGTGGTTTGGCCCTCGCCGGCCTGATCCTGGGCATCGTCGGCTTCATCGCCAGCGCCGCCTGGGCGATCTTCACGATCGCGATCGCGGCACACAACGGCGGAAACTCGATCAACACCCCCTGAAGCCGGCGCCGTCAGCACGATTCGGTGAGGCCGGGGGCACAACGGTGCGTAACCCACCCGGCCTCGTCTTCGTTTCATAGGGCCTGGACGCTAAAATCCCCGTTCGCATGCTTAGGGCCAGGCCAAGGGCCAGGCGATCCCGCTACAACGTCTCCTACCGCCTGACTCGGTCGGTCCCGGCGATGATCGTTGCCGCCCTGCTGATCGTCGTGCTCGTGGGAGCGACGCTCACCTATAAGCGTCTCGACGATTTCATCGCCGCGACGACCGGTCACCACCTGAATCCAATCGGCGAGGTGGTGCAGGCGCTGGAGCCGGCGCCGGGCACCATCGCCTACAAGCTCAAGCACGGACAGCGCGTCAACATCCTTCTGCTGGGCCGGGGTGGCTACGAGAACGACGCGCCTTACCTCACCGACTCGATCATGGCGGTGTCGATCGATCCGACCAGCAACCGCGTGATGCTCGCATCGATCCCGCGAGACCTCGTGGTGCGGATGAACCTGCAGAATCCGGCGACGAGAACCTGGGCCAACAAGATCAACGCGGCTTACGAGGTCCCGTACACCAACATCATCTGTTGCGTCGCCAAGCAGTACACCGGCCACGATGGCGGCGGCCACGCCGCTGAACACGAGGCCAGCATGGTCACCGGCCTCACCTTCGACAGGTATATCGCGGTTGACTTCATCGCGTTTCGCGACATGGTGAACGCGCTCGGCGGGGTCGACGTCTGCCTCACGACCAACCTCGACGACACCTCATACCCCGACTACACAGGTGGCTACCACCCGATCCATTTCAAAGCGGGATGCCAGCACCTCAACGGGGAGCAGGCGCTCGAGATCGCGAGGTCGCGTCATGCAATCCAGGCGGCGCAGTCATCCGACTTCGGTCGCGCCCGCCGCCAGCAGGACATCATGCAGGCGATCAAGAAGAAGACGACATCGGTGAACGGCTTCTCGAAGGCGCCTCAGCTGTTGAACGCGCTGCAGAAGAACATCACCACCGACATGACCCTGTCGGACATGAAAGCCATCTACGACTGGGGCAAGAACCTTCCCGACACATCGATCATCAGGGTGGCATTGACGGCGCCGCAGCCGGGCACTGCCGGCAACCTTCTCGACTTCGCAGACTGCGGCATGGGCCCGTACGTCTCGCAGCTCTGTCCTCTCGACCAGAGCTACTCGATGATTCACCGCTACATCAAGTACCTGTTGATCGACCCCACCGTGCTTGCCGAGAAGGCGCCAATCCAGATCGCGAACGGGTCCAACAACTTTGCGGGCCTCGAGAGCCGCGTCACGGGGATGCTCGACCCGACCGGCCTGATGCTTACCGATCCAATACCTCACGCGCCGTCGGCGAAGACCGTGATCCTCGATTACTCGGGCGGGCAGTTTCCTCTGACCGCGAAGTGGTTGGCCACCTACTTCGGCGCCAAGATCGTCCAGGCCACCCCCACCAGTCCGGCAGCGGCTCGCCACCAGCAGACCTTCGGCCTGGTGGTAATCCTGGGCCACGACTACGCGGCGCGCTTCTTAGGCCAGTAGCGGCGGGCCTTCGGCCCGCCTTATGAGAGGGAACCAGACTGTTCCCTCTCATCGCGCGTGCGGCTCCGCCGCAGGGCTGCCTCCCGCGACTGCGTCGCGGGGACCCCAGAGGTATCAAAGTCATGGCCGGGGGGACCCCGGCCAACCCTGCCGCGCTAGCGCTGCTCACTGTTACGTTGTGCCTAATGGCCAACACGAAACCCGACGGCGATCTCGCAGTGCGGTTTCGCGCGGGTGATATTCGCGCCCTGGCTCGCGCGATAAGTCTCGTCGAGCGTCGTGACCCCGCGGTTCGTGCCCTCGAGACGCCGCCGAAGGGTAAGAACGGTGCGGCGGGGGTGGTCGGGTTCACTGGCGCGCCAGGAACCGGGAAGTCCACGCTCGTCGACGCGCTCGTCACCTTGCTGCGCAAGCAGGACAGGTCGGTTGCAGTGATCGCCACCGACCAGAACTCTCCAGTCACGGGCGGCGCCATCCTCGGCGACCGGATCAGGATGCAGCGTCACGCGCTGGATCCCAAGGTGTTCATCCGCAGCATGGGCGCGAGGGGCCACCTCGGCGGGCTTTCGCTCGCGGCCCGCGAGGCGATCAGGCTGCTCGGCGCGTTCGGCTTCGACCAGGTGATCCTCGAGACGGTCGGGG
>DATARC010000182.1:0-10388 GCA_036264335.1 Candidatus Dormiibacterota bacterium | reverse complement strand
CGACCCCTTCACGGGCGGCTCGCGGGGGCTCCGACCACGCCCTGCTCGAGCATGGTCCTCGTCTCTGACGCGTCGTACCCGAGCTCCGCCAGCACCGCCGCCGTGTCTTCACCCAACAGAGGAGCGGCTCTGCCACGGCGTGCCGGCGTCCGGGAGAACCGCATCGGCGAACCCAGCTGGCGCACCTTTCCGACGGTCGTGTGCGGTGCGTCCCAGAAATAGGCCCGAGCGAGCAGGTGCGGGTCGGTGAACACCTGCCCGTAGTCCTGGAGTGGCGCGCAGGGCACACCCGCCTGGTCGAGAAGGTCGAGCCAGTGTGCGGCGGGCTCAGTGATGGTCACCTCTTCGATGGTGGCGGCGAGGGCGTCCCGATTCTCGTGCCGGAGGTTTGCATCCAGGTAGCGGGCGTCTTGGAGCAAGTGCGCAAGGCCCAGCGCTTTGCACATGGCGGTCCAGTTGTATTTCGTGGTGGCGCCGATCGTCAGCCAGCCGTCCGATGACCGGAAGGCCTGGTACGGGGCGGCGTTCTGGTGCGCCGAGCCCGACGGCTGCGGGATCTTGCCGGTGGCGAAAAACAGTCCGGCTTCCCAGACGGCAAAGGAGACGCCGGACTCCACAAGCGATACGTCGATGAACTGGCCCGTGCCCGACTCGCGCCTGGCGTGCAGCGCTGAAACGGCGGCCAGCGCGCCGTACAGGGCGCAGACGAGGTCACAGATCGGCACTCCGACCTTGACGGGGTCACCGCCGGGCACACCTGTGATGCTCATCAGGCCCGAGCGCGCCTGCGCCATGATGTCCATCCCGGGGCGGTCTCGCAGCGGACCGTCCTGGCCCCAGCCGGACGCGGCCACGTAGATCAAACCCGGGTTCAGCGTCGTCAGCCTGTCGTAGTCAAGCTCGAGGTCGGCCATCGTTCCCGGCCGAAGATTCTCGACCACGATGTCGGCGGTCGCGACCAGCTTGCGAAACACAGCCTTGCCCGAAACGCTTTTCAGATCGAGAGCGACCGATCGCTTGTTGCGGTTCAGGCGCATGAACGCCGAGCCCTGCCCGTCGACCAGAGGCGCCGTCGATCGAACCTGGTCTCCCCCATCGGGATGCTCCACCTTGATGACCTCCGCGCCGAGGTCGGCCAGCTGCATGCCGCAGAAAGGCCCGGCCATGTAGTTGCCAACCTCGACGACCCGGATCCCCAACAGCGGGGCGGCTGCGTGCTGATCAGGCATCGAGATCTCCTGCGTCGCGGTGGAGCAGCTCGCGCACCACCTCCGCGGTGTGTTGCCCAAGGAGCGGAGGCGGCTTTCGGATCGGGCTGGACTGCCCGTCGATCTTCCACGGCGCTCCGACCTGGTTGATCTCGCCGGCCTTCGGGTGTTCGATCTTCTGGCGCATCTCGCGCTGAGTTGCGAGCGGGCTTGCGAATGCCTCTTCGATGTCGAGGATCGGACCTGCCGGAATACCAAACTGCTCGAACCGCGCCAACCATTCGCTGCGCGTGCCTTCACGAAGGTGAGCGTCGATGGCGGCCACCAGCTGAGCCCGCGCCCCTTGCCGCAAGGCATTGCTCGTGAACCTCGGATCGGTGGCGAGCTCAGGGGCGCGGATCGCCTCGCAGAAGCGCAAGAACTGGGCGTCGCTCGCCACCGCCACATTGATGAAACCGTCGCTGACGGCGAACGTGCCGTAAGGCGCAATGGTCGCGTGGTGGTTGCCCTCCTGGATCGGGACCTTGCCAGAGGCGAAGTACCGGCCGGCCTGATAAGTGAAAAGCGCCAGCAACGAGTCGTTCAGCGCTACGTCGATGTAGCGCCCTCTGCCTGTCGTGGCTCGCTCGACCAGCGCGGCGAGGATCGCCTGGCACGCAAACATTCCCGCCGCGATGTCGCCGATCGGGACGCCCACCTTCGTCGGCCGGCTGTCGGGAGTCGCGTTGACGCTCATCATGCCCGACGTGCCCTGCGCGATCTGGTCGTAGCCCGCCAGCGACGGCTGGTTCTGCCCGAAGCCGCTGATTGACGCGTAGACCAGCGCGGGCTTCTTGGCCTGGAGCGTTGCTGCGTCGAGGCCGAGCCGGGCCATCGTCCCCGGCTTGAAGTTCTCAACCACCACATCGCAGGCCATCGCGAGATCCTCCGCCACGCCCCGCGAAACCGGTTTCTTCAAATCCAGGACCACGCTCCGCTTGTTTCGGTTCACTGAAAGAAAGTAGGACGACTCGCCCTTGATGAAGGGCGGTCCCCATTGTCGGGAGTGATCGCCACCCGGAGGCTCAACCTTGATGACGTCTGCGCCCAGGTCCCCAAGGAGCATCGTGCAGTAAGGGCCGGCGAGTGCGTGGCTGAAGTCCAGGACGCGTACGCCCGCAAGTGGCAGCACAGCCAAAGCGCCCACCGATCGGGCCTACTGGGCCTTCGCGGCGTGCGCGTCTGACGATGAGCGCATGAACAGCTGAAGGCGGCCGCGGAGTCCGTGCGTTTGCCTGAACTTTGCTTCTCGCCGCGACAGGATGGTTTTGATCGGCACGTGCGCGAGGATGGCCAGCTCCTCGGCCAGCGCCTGACGCACCATCATCCCCATCATCTCAGGCGCCTCATGTCCCGCGGGTTGCTCGGCGACCACGCGGTCGACCAGGCGGAGTCCGAACAGGTCGCGAGCGGTGAGCTTGAGCTGGCTCGCGACCTCCTGGGCATGAGCTGAATCGCGATACAGAATCGTCGATGCGGCCTCGGGCCCGATCACCGAGAAGATCGCGTTCTCCATCATCAACAGGCGATCGCCGACAGACAGCGCCAGTGCCCCGCCGCTGCCCCCTTCCCCGACGACGACATTGATGACCGCTGTCCGCAGGCGTCCCAAGCGAGCCAGCGACTCGGCCACCGCACCGGTTATGCCCGCTCCCTCAGCCGCGGCATCGGTCGCGGCCCCCGGCGTGTCGACCAGGGTGATCAGCGGCAGTGAGAACCGTTCGGCGAGCGCGAAGGCGCGCATCGCCATGCGGTACCCGCTGGCTCTCGTGCGGCCACCGTTCGCAGAGTGGCGGTTCTGGGCCACGATCACGACCGCGCGCCCGTCGAGCGTGCCAATGCCGGCCATGATCGAATCGTCGTCCTCCCCGCTCCGATCGCCATGCAGCTCGAAGACGTCGTGAAACACCAGCTCGGCCAGGTCGCTGCCGGTGGGACGCGCGGGATGCCTCGCGAGCTCAACCGTCTCCCACACCGTCCGTCGGGGCTCGGCGAATGGAAATGGCTTCGGCACCGCCGGGGCTTTGCCGCGGGTATCCTCCTTCGGACGCAGCATTCCGGCGAGATGGCCGAGGATCGCGCGGAGATGCTCACGCTCGACTATCGCGTCGATAGTTCCATGAAGCAGCGCGAACTCCGCGGTTCCAGGCGGCACCGCATCACCAATCGCTTTTTCGTGGACGCGTGGCCCGACGAACGATATCCGGGCGTTGGGCTCGGCCAGGATCACGTCGCCCATGCCGGCGAACGACGCGAGCACGCCGCCCATCGTCGGATCCGTCAGCACTGTCAGCAGAGGTACACCCTGCTCGCGCATCTTGGCGGCGCACAGCGTGGTCTTCGCCATCTGGAACAGCGCGACCATCCCCTCCTGGATGCGCGCTCCACCCGACGAGCAGATGGCGATCACGGGCACGCGCTCGCGTCGACCCGAGTCGAATGCGCGGGCCACCTTCTCGCCGACGACGCTGCCCATGCTGCCCCCGAGAAACCTGAAGTCGAACACGACGAGCACAACGCGGACGCCCATCACGTGCGCGCCGCCGGTCACGACCGCATCGAGCAGGCCGGTGGCGGCTTGCGCCTGTGCGAGCTGCTTCTCGTAGCTCGTGACACCTGAAGAGAAATGGATCGGATTGCCCGCCCAAACGTGGCGATCGTGCTCTTGAAATGAGCCGCGATCGGCGATCTGGTCGATCCTCTGCGCCGCGGTCAGATGGGCGTAGTGACCGCACGACCCGCAGACGCGGAAACGGTCCAGTGCAGATCCGCATACCGCGCACCCCTCTGCCGGCTGCGCCGACGAACCGTCCGGGAGGCTAATCGGCGGCGTCGACATCGTCGGCAGGCTCCGGCTGCCACCGCAGGAGCGACACGTCCGCAACCACCCGCAGGTGCTGGCGCATCGCCTCGGCTGCGCCCTCTCTGTTGCCGGATTCGATCGCAGCGAGAATCCGATGGTGCGCCTCGAGCGAGCGCAGCGGCCGGCCCGGCTCGCTGAGCGACTCGATGCGGCTCTCCTGGATGACCTCGGCCATTGCCTCTATGAGATGGAGCAGGATCTCGTTGCGCGCCGCGAGAGCGATGGCGTGATGAAACGCAGCGTCGCCTTCCGTGCCCACGCCGCCGGCGGCGATCTCGGCCCCCATTTGCCCAAGGGCTGCGTTCATGGCGCGTAGATCGTCCGCACTGCGGTGGCGCGCCGCCAGCTCCGCCAGCTTGACCTCGAGCGCCTCACGTGCCTCGAGCACGTCCGGCAGGCGCCGGCGGCGCTCGAGCAGCTTCGTCAACGAATCTCCAAAGCCGCGGGTGCGGCGCAGAAACACGCCCTCCCCGTGGCGGACGTCGACAAAGCCCAGCGCCTGGAGGACGACGAAGGACTGGCGCACCGACGTGCGGCTGACATGAAGCTGACGGGCAAGGTCGCGCTCGGGCGGAAACTGGTCGCCCACCGTCATGCGGGCTTCGCTGACAAACTCGGCCAGGCGCTCGCCGACGTCCTCGTAAAGGCGGCTGCGTTGAAGCGGCCGGAGCGCTGTGGTCGATGGCGCGCCCATTCGAGCCCGAGTCTATCAGGCGCTACAGGTCCAGTGGTCCAACCATTGACAATGCCTGGTGGCTGGACTAATCTCGCCCGGAACGCGGCTGCTTCGGGACGGTTGGAGGGACGCACACGATGAACGTCGTCAACGAAAACACCAAGCGACAATCCCGCCCCGCGCGCCTGGTCGCAAGCGTCGCGGCAGCTGCGTGGGTGCTCGCGGCATGCGGCAACACCCCCAGCTCCGGCTCCCACCTGCCAACCGGCCCCGTGACCATGGGAGTCCTGTCCTGCTTCACCGGCAGCCTCTCGAGCCTTGGTGCGGCGATGCTTCAAGGCTCGCAGGTCGCCCAGAAGGCGATCAACGACGGTGGCGGCATATTGGGCCAGCAGCTCGTGCTTCAGCACGCCGACACCCAGTGCGACGAGGCAGATGGCGCTGTCGCCGCGCGGCAGCTTCTCTCCAACAGCAACGTCGTCGGGATCATCGGCCCCGAGACCCAGGAGATCAATGCCGTCAGCCCTATCGTGACCTCGGCGAAGATCACGACCCAATTCCAGGGCGGCAGCACCCTTTTCGACAAGAACTCCAACGCTTATCTGTGGAGAGACAGCCCGTCCGACTCGCAGCTCGGCGTCGCCATGGCGCTGTACGCCTACAACAAGGGGTACCGGAAGGCAGACCTCATCTTCTATTCCGACATCGCCGCGCAGACGTTTCCACCGCCGATCACCGCCACCTTCACCAAGCTCGGCGGCACCGTGGTCAAGAGCTACACGATCGCCCCCGCCCAGACCTCGTACCTGACGACAGTCCAGCAGGTCATCGCTGACAGCCCCGACGTGATCTTCACTCAGACCGACGCCCCGACGGCCGCGGTCCTCTTCCAGAACTTCAAGAAGCTGGACAACCTGGCCATCCCATTTGTCGGAACCGATGTCACGGGCGGCAGCGACTATCTGAAAGCCATTGGCAACCAGGTGGCGCACGACCACCTCATATCCGTCTACGGCACGTCAGTGTCGGGCGCGGCCACCGATGAGTTCAACAGGGTCTTCGCGCTCGTCGTCCCTGGAGCCAACCAGCAACCGCTGGCGAATGCCAACTACGCCTATGACGCTGTGATCAGCCAGGCGCTGGCGATCGACAAAGCCAACAGCATTTCCGGACCGGACATCAACGCAGCCATGATGAGCGTGACCAACCCGCCGGGCACGCAGAGCTACACGTACCCGTCGTGCCTCACTCTCATCAAAGCCGGCACCGATATCAACTTCGACGGCGCCAGCGGTCCGCTCGACTACAACCAGTTCCACAACGTGTTCGGGCCCTATGCCGCCTTCCAGCAGAGCGTCGCCGGCCAGCAGGTGCAGGTGCAGCTGCTGGATGCGGCATCGCTGGCCGCCGCGACCCCATAAGCCGGCGACGGAGAATCGACTGACAGAGCAGTCTCGCTGAGACCGTCGCACCGCGCCAGAATGGAGGTTGGGCCGTGCACGCAGCTCTGCTGACGCTTGGGTTCGGGATCGTCACCGCGTCGATCCTCGCGCTCTCAGCCGTCGCGTTCACCCTCCAGTACGGGGTGACGAACGTCGCCAACGTATCGCACGGAGAGATCCTGACCGTTGGGGCCTATGCCGCCTACCTCGTGCACCAGCGGACCGGAAGCGCGCCGGCCGCCGCGATCGCCGCGGCGCTGGCGGGTGGCCTGATCGCGCTTGCGATGTACTCGAGCGTCATCGGCCCGTTCATCCGCTTTGGCGCCAGCCCGACTGTGGTCTTCATCGCCACGCTGGGCGTGTCTTTCGTCATCCAGAACCTGCTCGTCATCTTCTTCGGCGCCGCCAACGTCGCCTACAACATCGACCCTGGGGCACCGCAGCAGGTGGGGCCATTCCTGCTCAATCCCCTCGACCAGCAGATCGTCATCTCGGCGATCCTGATCACGGCAGCGCTCTTTTTCATCATCTCGCGCACGAAGTTCGGCAAGGCGTTGCGAGCTGTCTCGCAGAATCGGGAGCTCGCACGCGTCTCAGGCATCAACGCGACGAGGGTGGCGGCCGCGACGTTTTTCCTTGCCGGTCTCATCGCCGGCTATGCGGGGTTCGTCCTCGCCGAGAGCGTCGGCTCGTTCACCCCGTACTTCGGGTTCGGGTTCTTTCTCATCACGCTTACCGCCGCAGTCGCGGGAGGCCTCGGCCGGGCGGTCGGCACCATGGTCGGCGCGGTCATCGTGGGCATCATCCTGGAGGTGGTGCCGGCTCTCCCGATTCCGTTTGTCGGCGGCTATATCAGCGCGAGCTACAACCTTGCGATCGCGTTCGCGATCCTGGCCCTGGTGATCCTCTTCCGTCCGCGAGGCCTGTTCACCAACGCTCGCAGGACTGTGTTCGAGTGACCGCTTACCTGGTCTCAGTCCTCACAGAGGGAGCGATCTTCGGAATCATGGCTCTCGGGCTCAACGTCATATGGGGCTGGTCCGGCGACTTCGACCTCGCTTACTACGGTTACATCGCGGTCGGTGCCTACATGACCCTCGTCCTTACCATCGGACCGGCCGCTGCGCCGGCGCAGTACATCATCGGTCAGCAGCTGCCTTATCCCCTTGCCGTGGCCATTGCAGTGGTCACCGCGATGGCGGTTGCGTTGGTGGTGGGATCGATCGCCCTGCGCCACCTTCGCGGCATCTATTTTTCGATCGTGACGCTGGGCGCCGTTTACGTCATGTACGTTTTCGCCGGCCAGTATGTCCCCCTGTTCGACGGATACAACGGGCTGTCAGGTCTGTTCGACCCGATGGCTGACTGGTTCGGCCTCGATTACTTCTCCTACCAATACTTCTTCCTGGGACTGAGCCTCGTCATGTTCGTGCTCACCTATTTCTTCATGTCGCGCGTTTCGAGCAGTCGATTCGGCATGGCGCTGAGAACTCTGCGCGAAGACGAGCGGGCGGCGGCGGCATTCGGTCGGGATATCTACCGATTGAAGCTGAAAGGCTACATTCTGGGCGCGGCCCTGGGCGGTTTCGCCGGCGCTCTCTTCGCCGCATACCTGACCGCGTTCAATCCGTCGGCGTGGTCGCCGGTCGAGGTGATCGTGCTGTACTCCGCGGTGCTGGTCGGCGGGCGCGGAAATATCCGGGGCGTGACCCTTGGGGTGCTGATCATGGGGCTGCTGGTGCAGGAATCAACGCGTTTCCTGCCCGACCTGCCGGGGCTGGGTACGTTCAACACTCTCCATCCGCAGGTGTTGCTGGCGATGCGCGGAGCGATCATCGGCCTCGTCCTCGTCCTGTTTCTCCGCTTCCGGCCGCAGGGGTTGCTGCCGGAGCGCCGGTTCGTCGACCGGCAAACGGCGAAACCCGCCATCGAACCCGCGCCGCTCGCCTCGTGAGCGGGCCCACGGCCGGCCCCGCACTCGAGGTGCGAGGGCTGACGAAGCATTTCGGAGGTGTCATCGCGGTCGACGCCTGCTCGTTCGAGGCGCCTCAGGGCCAGGTGACAGGTCTCATCGGGCCGAACGGCGCCGGCAAGAGCACTGCCATCGACCTGGTCTCGGGCTTCAAGCTCCCTGACAGCGGAACCGTGCTCTTCAAGGGCAGGGAGATCCAGGGACGTCCTCCCCATGAGATCTCTCGCCTCGGCCTGATCCGCACCTTCCAGTCCCCGCGCGAGTGGCCGGGTCTCACCGTGCTCGAGAACGTGGTCATGGCGCGATGGGATCCGGGCCGCGAGGGTTTCTTCGGCGCGGTCACGGGACTCAGGCCGGCGCAGCGTGCAAGGGCTGGTGACGAGCTGGGTCAGGCGCGTGACATCCTCGACGAGTTCGGCCTGGCCGAGCTGCGCAACGAGCGCGCCGGCAACTTGAGCGGCGGCCAGAAGCGGCTGGTGGAGTTCGCCCGCATCAGGATGGCCGCGCCCGAGCTCGTGATCCTCGACGAGCCCATGGGCGGCGTGAACCCGGTATTGGGCGAACGCATGGCGCTCGCCATCGAAGGCTTCATCGCAGCGGGCACCTCCGTCATCGTCGTCGAGCACAACCTGCCTTTCATCGAGCGAGTCACCCAGCACGTCATCGTGATGGCGCAGGGCACGGTGATCGCCGAAGGTCCGTTCGAGTCATTGCGATCGAACCAGGATGTCGTCGACGCGTACCTCGGCGAGCAGGTCAGGTGACCGACGACGCGCCGGTGTTGGAAGTGGTTGGGCTGACCGCCGGCTATGGCGGCCCACCCGTCATCGACGGTGTCGGCGTGGTCGCGAAACGGGGCGCCATCACCGCGGTCGTCGGGCCCAACGGGGCCGGCAAGTCAACGCTCCTGAAGGCGATCGCCGGCCTCATCCGGCCCAGCGCCGGAACAGTGAAGGTCAAGGGCGTGGACGTAACCGGGCAGCCCGCCGAACGTCTTGTGTCCAGGGGCCTCGCCTATGTGCCGCAGGTCGCCAACGTCTTTCCCGAGCTCACCGTCCGCGAGAACCTCGACATGGGCGGTTACAGCCGAAAGGGAGGCGTGCGCGAGCGCATCGATCAGCTCTTCAAGCTGTTCCCGGACCTCGCCGCCTCCGCGCATCGGAAGGCCAGCACGCTGAGTGGCGGCCAGCGCACGATGCTGGCCCTGGCGCGAGGCTTGATGGTCGACCCGGCCGTGCTCATCCTGGACGAGCCTAGCGCGGGCCTGGCGCCCAAATTCCAGGGGCTCATCTTGGAACGCATCGAACTGATCCGCGCCACCGGCGTGGCCGTGCTCGTGATCGAGCAGAACACGCGCGAGACGCTTCGGCACGCCCAGTGGGCATACGTCCTGGTGCTCGGCCAGAATCGCCTCGAGGGCACAGGCATGGAACTGCTGGATGATGACGAGGTGGTGAATCTCTACGTCGGCCGGCTCTCATGAATCGCTGATCGACGGCCGCGCCCCGAATCCTCGCCGCGATGCCGCTGTTGGTGCCATTGCGGGCCTCGCCGGCGGCCTGCTTGGAGTCGGAGGCGGCTTCGTCATGGTGCCGCTTCAGGTCCTGTGGGCGAAGCGTGACCAGCATCGGGCGATCGGCACGTCGCTCGCAGCGATCCTCCCGATCGCCGTCGTCGCCGCGGCGACGTACTACTTCGGGTCCAGCTCACCGCAGGCCGATGTCCGCGCGGCTGTCTTCGTCGCCGCCGGCGGTGTGCTGGGCGCGGTTGTAGGCGCGCTCGCCGCGCAGCGGGTCCCTGACCGCGCCCTCAAGATGATCATTGCGATCGTGCTGCTTGGCGCCGGCCTGAAGGAGCTCTACGACGTGGTGCTCGGCACGGCGCCTCACCTGGTCGGGACCGCCGCAGCCTCGTTCCAGCCGATGGACTACGCACTCATGACGGGGGGCGGCCTCCTCATCGGCATCATCAGCGGCCTCACGGGTGTTGGCGGCGGGATCCTGGTGGTGCCGCTGCTCGCGCTGGGATTCGGGATCGGGCAGAGGGTGGCCCAGGGCACATCGCTCATCGCCATGCTCCCGACCGCGGCCATCGGGGCTTTCACGCACCAGAGGAACGGCAACGTCGACGGCCGAGCAGCGACCTGGATGGGAATCGCCGGGGTGCCGGCTGCCGTGCTCGGCTCCGC
>DATARC010000141.1:0-10328 GCA_036264335.1 Candidatus Dormiibacterota bacterium | reverse complement strand
GTCTTGCCGAGCACACCGGCAGGCGGTGGTTCAGTCAGGCTGGCGGTGTGGTCCCTGCACACGTCCAAGCCAAGCGCGTCGGTCGGTACCTGTCTCTAGAAGAGCGGGAGGAAATCTTCGTCAGCGTCCAGCGCGGCAGCTCCATCCGGTTCATCGCCCGGAGCCTGGGACGGGCGCCTTCGACCGTCCTGCGTGAACTCCACCGGAACATGTCGCAGCAGTACCGCACGCGCTCCCGACTTGAAGGCCGGCCGGGCAAGCACCGAACCCGACCCTGGGAGTACCGACCCAGTCTTGCCCAGCGCCGAGCCGACTCTAGGGCCGCACGGCCGAAGCCGGCCAAGTTAGCGACCAACTCGGAATTGCGAGACCTGGTTCAGGCCAAACTGTGGGAGAGGCTAAGCCCAAGGCAGACCGCTCGAGAGCTTCGCAGCGAGTTCCCCAACAACCCGGAGATGTGGGTGTCACACGAGGCCATCTACCAGTCGATCTACGTTCAAGGCAGGGGCGCTCTCCGCCGCGAGTTGGCGATCTGCCTGCGGACCGGCCGGACGCTGCGTAAGCCACGCAACAAACGCGAAAGCCGAAATCGCATACCCGACATGGTCAACATCAGTCAGCGACCGGCGGAGGTCAACGACAGGGCTGTGCCCGGGCACTGGGAAGGCGACCTCATCATGGGCAAGAACGGCAAGTCAGCCATCGGCACCCTGGTCGAGCGTGCCACCAGGTTCGTCATGCTCCTGCACTTGCCCAACGGACACGGCCCTCTTGAGGTCCAAGAGGCGATGCTCGCCGCGACTCAGAAGTTGCCTGATTTCATCTGGAAGTCGTTGACCTGGGACCAAGGCTTCGAGATGCGCAACCACCTCGAGATCAAAGTCGCGACCGGGCTTCAAATCTATTTCTGCGACCCCGCGAGCCCTTGGCAGCGGGGCTCCAACGAGAACACCAATGGACTGCTCCGCCAGTACTTCCCTAAAGGCACCAACCTCACGGCACACGACGCCGACTACCTCGACTTCGTCGCCGCTCAGATGAACCGCCGACCTCGCGAAAGCCTGGGCTGGATCCGCCCTGCCGAGGCCCTGGGTCGCTTACTCTCAACCACGTCGGATTCCGCGGGTGTTGCGACCACCGAATGAATTCACCGCAGACAACCGCGCCATTCGTGCCCTTTTGGTCGCTTCGCCGGCTGCCCCGGGCACCCCGCCGCCGGGCCCCCGACCCACAAGCCCTGCCCCTCCACCGGCCCCGACCCACAAAATCTAGTCCGCGGACGCCCGGGAGCCGATATAATCCCACCAGCCCGCCCCCAGTTCCAGCCCACGTTCCAGCCAGGAGGCACCAGAACCAGTTTTGTCACGACGGAAGCGCACCGTCGGCCTAGACCTCGGCACGAGCCGTGTGGCCGTGGTCATCGCCGAATCTGACGACCCTATCGCCCCTCTCAACATCATCGGCGTGGGCGAGGCCCCCTCCGACGGCCTCCGCAAGGGCGTCGTGATCAACCTCGAAAAGACCATCGCCTCAATCCACGCCGCCGCCGTCGCGGCCGAGCGCATGGCCGGCCAGCGCATCGAATCCGTGGTCGTCTCCCTCGCGGGTGGCCACCTCACCTCCCAGAACTCCACTGGCGTGGTTGCAGTAGCCAGACCCGACCACGAGATCGGCGAGGAGGACGTGCACCGGGTGGTCGAAGCCTCGCGGGCGATCAGCGTCGCCTCCGACCGCCAGGTGATCCACGTGATCCCCCGCGCTTACACGGTGGACGGCCAGGACGGCGTGCGCGACGCGGTCGGCATGACCGGCCATCGCCTCGAGGTCGAGACCAACATCATCACCGGCGCCCAGACCGCGGTCCAGAACGTGATCAAGTGCGTCCACGGCGCCGGCTTCGACATCGAAGACGTCGTCTGCTCCGGCCTCGCGGCAGGCGAAGGCGTCCTCACCCCGCAGGAGATCGACCTGGGCGTCTGCCTGGTGGAGATCGGCGCAGGCACCACCTCCGTGGTCGTCTACAACGAGGGCTCAGCCCGTCACCTCGCGGTGCTGCCGGTTGGCGGCAACCACGTCACGAGCGACATCGCGATCGGCTTGCGCACCACCCTCGACGAGGCCGAGAGCCTGAAGCTGAACTATGGCCACACCCTCCCCGACGTCATCGACCATGGCGAGAAAGTGGAGGTCCGCCAGGTGGGCGGCGACCGCATCCAGGCCCTGCCGCGCCGCTTCCTCGCCGAGATCATCGGCCCCCGCATGCAGGAGATCTTCCAGATGGCGCGCGAGGAGGTCCGCAAGAGCGGCTTCGACGGCCTGCTGCCGGCCGGCGTCGTGGTGACGGGGGGCGGCTCCCGCCTGATGGGCACCACCGACGCCGCCCAGGCCGTCTTCGACTCATCGGTGAGGCTCGGCCAACCGCTCGGCACCGCCGGCCTTGCCGACCGCGCGCAGGGGCCGTCCTTCGCGGTTGCGGTCGGCCTCGTGAAGTGGGGATCGCGCGCCCCCGCCCGCGGCTACGCCAGTGCGCGGCAGCCGGTGACCATCGGCTTGACCTATCAAAAAACAGTGAGGTGGCTGCGAGATTTTTTCTAGAGAAGAGACCCGAAACCAGCTTGAGCTCGCCATAGCCAAAGCCAGAGGACAAGAAATCCAGGAGGACGTTGTGAAAGAAAGCCAGTTGCACGAAGGGCGGGCCCGCATCAAGGTCGTGGGCTGCGGCGGCGGCGGCGGCAACGCCGTGAACCGGATGATCTCCAAAGCGCTGAAGGTCGAGTTCATCGCCGTGAACACCGACAAGCAGGCGCTCGAGCGCTGCCAGGCCGACGTCAAGGTCCACATGGGGAACAAGATCACCCGCGGACTCGGCGCGGGCGGCGACTGGACGCGCGGCCGCGACGCGGCTGACGAGAGCCGGACCGAGCTGTCCGCCGTGGTCCAGGACTCCGACATGGTGTTCATCACCGCGGGCATGGGCGGTGGAACCGGCACCGGATCGGCAGCGATCGTCGCTCAGCTGGCCAAGGAATCGGGCGCCCTGACCATCGGCGTGGTGACGCGTCCCTTCGCCTTCGAAGGCCGCGTGCGCAATGAGACGGCGGAAGAGGGCATCAAGTCCCTCCGGAGCCAGGTCGATGCGCTCATCGTCATTCCGAACGATCGGCTCGCGCAGGTCGCCAACTCGAAGACGACCCTCGAAGAGGCCTTCCGCATGGCGGACGACGTCCTGCGCCAGGGCGTGCAGGGCATCTCCGACCTCGTCACCAACCCCGGCGTCATCAACCTCGACTTCGCCGACGTCAAGGCGATCATGGAAAACGCGGGCGAGGCCCTGATGGGTATCGGGCATGGCGCGGGCGACAGCCGCGCCGAGGACGCCGCCAAGCAGGCGGTGTCGAGCCCGCTGCTCGAGACCTCGATCGACGGCGCCAAGGGCATCCTCTTCAACATCACCGCGGGTAAGGACATCACCCTGCAAGAGGTGCAGAAGGCGGCCGAGATCGTGCGCGCCGCGGCGGACCCCAGCGCCAACATCATCTTCGGCGTCGTCCGCGACGACACCATGCAGGGGGAGATCAAGATCACCGTCATCGCCACCGGGTTCGGCGCCAAGAGCTCGACCGAGGTGCGGCACGACACCCAGCGCAGGGCGCTGGAGCGCGAGCGGCCCGAGTTCGGCACCGACGAGATGGGCGACATCAACATCCCGGCGTTTCTCCGGAACCGGATGTAGGTATAGACAGGACACATTGCGCTGCCCGTACTGCGGACATCACGACCTGAAGGTGGTCGACTCCCGCGACTCTGAGGTCGGGGAGGCGATCCGCCGCAGGCGCGAGTGCCTGCAGTGCGGGCAGCGGTTCACGACGTACGAGCGAATCGAGGCGGTGCCCTTCTACGTGACCAAGAAGGACGGGCGGCGCGAGGACTTCGACCCCCAGAAGCTCTTCACCGGGCTGAAGAAGGCGACCGAGAAGCGCGACATCTCACCAGAGCGCTTGCGGGCGATCGTCGACGACATTGAGGCCGAGCTGCGGCGCTCGGGCCGGGTTGAGATCCCCAGCGGGGAGATCGGAGAGATGGTGATGGACCGGCTGCGTGACCTCGACGAGGTCGCTTACATCCGCTTCGCATCCGTTTATCGAGAGTTCATGGACCTGCAGCAGGTCAAGCGTGAGATCGAACAGGTGCTCAGCTCGAGGCGGCCTGCTTAACGCCGACAGCTACCTCCTAGGCTCGTAGCGCATCGCCACCGCCCCCGAGCGGTACTCCAGCCGGCTCACAAGCTTCAAGTCGATGGGCTTCGACAGCCCGGCGAACAAAGTCGGCCCGTGGCCCACCAGCCTCGGATGCACCACGAGCTCGTACTCATCGATCAATCCCAGCTCCGCCAGCGCCAGTGGAAGCGTCACCCCTCCCACGAGCAGCCCTTTACCCGGCTCCTGCTTCAGCTTCTGGACGGCCTTCCCCAGATCCCCGCGCACGAGCTCGGCGTTCCAATCGACCCGGTCGAGGGTGCTCGAGACCACGTACTTCTTCGCCGCGTCGATCGTCCGGGCGAAAGGTTCCATCCAGTCTTCCATCCAATCGGGCCTCGCTCCTGGCCGCGCCCGCCACGCCTCCTCCATCATTTCGTAGGTCACCCGGCCGAAGATGAGGGCATCGGCCTGCGCGATGTTTTCCTCCGCGTGACGATGCAGTTCCTCGTCCGCGATGCCTTCACGATGGTCGACGCACCCGTCCAAGGTGACGTTGATCGAATACCGAAGGGGTCGCATTGCATAAGCGTATCGACCAACGGTCGACCGAGCTTTCGTAGGCTTCTCTCGTGAAGACGATCCCCGCCGTCCTCCACGTGCCGGAGCTGGCTGACGAACCTGCGTTGATCCACGGGTTCTCTACGACTCTCCTCGGCTCACTGGGTCTGACTCATGCCATCGATCGGGCCACGGTCATGAAATCCCGCGATGAGTTCGCGCGGCTCCTCGAGCTTGACGGCTCCGGGTCCTTGACAGTCGCCGGCGCCGTCCACGGCGCGGATGTGGCGCGCGTCGATTCGGCGCCCGCGATCATCGACGACGTCGACGCCTTGATCACCGACCGGCGCGGAATCGGGTTGTTCACGACGCACGCCGATTGCTTCCCGATCGTCCTTTGGGATCCCATCCACGCGGCCGTCGGGCTCGCGCATGCCGGATGGCGCGGCACCCATGCGCGGGTGGCGGTGGCGGCGCTGGATGCGATGGAGCGCGAGTTCGGCACGAAACCCCGCGACGTGCGCGCCGGGATCGGCCCCGGCATCTGCGGACGCTGCTACGAGGTCGGGCCGGAGGTCGCAGGCAACTTCGACAAACCCTTCGTCGCCAGCGGCGAGGGCGATCGATTCCTGCTCGACCTCGCCGCCGCGAACATGGCTCAGCTGAAAGGGGCGGGTGTCCGCGCAGTGCACGACATATCGATGTGCACCAAGGAGAGCTACCTCTTTCCATCCCACCGCAGGCTTGCCGACGGCACCCGATTCGGCGCGATCGTCGCGTTGAGATGATCGAAGCCGTCAAGGCGCGGCTCGCGGTAGTGCGCGAGAAGGTCGCCCGCCTCCGCAACCCCGACGAGATCGTCATCGTCGCCGTCACCAAAGGGTTTGGGGCTGACACGTGCCGTGCGGCATTGGCCGCGGGCCTCCACGTGCTGGGTGAGAACCGTGTGCACGAGGCGATCCTCAAGATGGAAGAGGTGCCCGGCGCCGAGTGGCACCTCATCGGCCATCTTCAGACGAATAAGGTCCGCCAGGCCGCCGGCCGCTTCGCCCTCATCCATTCGGTGGACTCCGTCCGCCTCGCGACGGACCTGGCCAGGGTGAAGCCTGACCAGGCAGTCCTGGTGGAGATAAATGTCGCGCGCGAGCCTCAGAAGAGCGGCGCCGACCCCGATCGGGCGCAGGCGATGATCACGGAGATCGCGAACCTCCTTGAGCTGAAGGGCCTTATGGCCATGGGCCCTTCCGAGGGCGACCCCGCCCCGGCCTTCAGAGAGCTGAGGCAGATGCGCGACGACGCCGAGCAGCGACTCGGGAAGAGCCTGCCGGTACTATCGATGGGCATGAGCGGCGATTACGAGGTGGCGGTGGCGGCAGGCAGCACCATGCTGCGACTCGGACAAGCGCTCTTCGGGCCCCGCCCCAGCTGACGCGTGGGCGCCATTGCTTCGCTTCTTGCCCTGCTTCTGTGGGCCTTCGTCATCGTCATCCTGGTCCGCGTCGCCTTCACCTGGATCAGCCCGTATCCAAACCACCCGATATACCGCGTCGCCTACCAGATCACGGAGCCGGTCCTGGCCCCGGTGCGGCGGTGGCTGCCACCTGTGTCTGGCATGGACCTGTCGCCGATAGTCGTCACGGTGGCCTGCTACTTCCTGATCCACGCCCTCGGTTTCATCGGCTGAAGGCATGTTTGACCCGGTAAACCAGAAGGTGAGCTTCCCGGAGCTCGAGCAGGAGCTGATGGCCACCTGGAAGCGAGAAGGCACGTTCCAGAGATCGGTTGAGCTGAGGGAGGGCCGGCCGCGCTTCGTCTTTTACGAAGGCCCGCCCACCGCCAACGGAAAGCCGGCGACCCACCACATCCTCGCGCGCGCTTTCAAGGATCTGTTCGGCCGGTACAAGACGATGCGGGGCTTCTATGTCGAGCGCAAGGCGGGCTGGGACACGCATGGGCTACCAGTCGAGATCGAGGTGGAGAAGAAGCTCAAGATCTCCGGCAAGTTCGCGATCGAGAACGAGATCGGCGTCGAGCGATTCAATGAGCTCTGCCGCGCCAGCGTTTACGAGTACGTCGCCGACTGGGTCGCATTCAGCGAGCGCATGGGCTTCTGGCTCGACTACGACAATGCCTACTGGACGCTGACTCCCGACTACATTCAATCCGTCTGGTGGGCGCTGAGCGAGATGTGGAAGCAGGGCCTCGTCTACAAGGGGTTCCGCGTCGCGCCCTACTGCCCGCGGTGCGCCACCCCGCTCTCGAGCCACGAGCTCGCCCTTGGTTACCAGGACAATGTGCCGGACCCGAGCGTCTTCGTGCGCTTCAGGCTGAAGAGCGATCCCAGGACTTCCATCCTCGCCTGGACGACCACGCCCTGGACGCTGCCCGGGAACGTCGCCCTCGCGGTCGATGAAGATATCGACTACATCAAGGTCAAAGACGGCGAGGAAGATTTTCTGATCCTCGCCGAGGCCAGGCTCCAGGTGCTCAACGAGTCGCCGGTGGTCGTCGAACGGATGAAGGGACGGGATCTCGTCGGCCTCGAGTACGAGCCGCTGTATCCCTATTCGATCCCAGCCGAGGGACGCGCGCATTACATCGTCGACGCGGACTTTGTCTCCACCGACGAAGGCACCGGCGTGGTCCACACATCCGCCCTCTATGGGGTCGACGACCTCAAGCTCTGTCAAGAGAAGGGGATCCCGTTCCGGCACACGGTGGGGCTGGATGGAAAGTTTCTGCCTTACGTCGAAAAGTTCGCCGGCCTCCACGTCAAGGAGGCGGATCCGGTCATCATCGACGACCTCAAGGCACGGGACCTGCTCTACAAGTCTGAGACGATCCTGCACACGTATCCGTTCTGCTGGCGCTGCAACACGGCCCTCGTCTACTACGCGCTGGACTCGTGGTACGTGCGCACCACGCAGCGCAAGGCAGAGCTCACTGCGAACAACGCGGCCACCAACTGGGTGCCGGCGCATATCAAGACCGGGCGGATGGGCGACTGGCTTGAGAACAACGTCGACTGGGCCATCTCGCGCTCCCGGTACTGGGGCACGCCACTTCCCTTCTGGGTCTGCGAGAAGTGCGAGGAGCAGAGATGCGTGAGCTCATCGGCCGAGCTGGGCCTGGCTGAGGATCAGGACCTGCACAGGCCCTTCATCGACACCGTCACCCTCCCGTGCGAGAAGTGCGGCGGGGCAATGAAGCGGGTGCCGGAGGTGCTCGACACCTGGTTCGACTCCGGCTCGATGCCGTTTGCGCAAAGAGGCTATCCGCGAAAGGGCAAAGAGCAGTTCGATGAGACCTTTCCGGCGCAGTTCATCTCCGAGGCGATCGACCAAACGCGCGGTTGGTTCTACTCGCTGCTGGCGATCTCGACCCTGCTGTTCGGGAAGAACGCGTACGAAAACGTGATCTGCCTCGGCCACGTGGTCGACCCGAAAGGCAAGAAGGCCTCCAAGTCGCGCGGCAACGTGCTTGATCCGAATTACCTCTTCGACACGTTCGGCACCGATGCGGTGCGCTGGTACTTCTACACGTCAACGCAGGTGGGGGAGAACTACCGCACCGGGGATGCTGCGTTGAGAGAGACCGTGCAGCAGTTCTTCATCCCCCTATGGAACTGCTATTCGTTCTTCGTCACGTACGCGCGGCTGGACGGATTCGACCCGGCGCAGCCTCAGGTGCCAGTCGCCGAGAGGCACGTGCTCGATCGATGGCTCCTCTCCAAGGTGAGCGGCCTCAGCGCCGCCGTGTCGAGCGGCCTCGACGCATACGATGCGAACGAGCCCGCCCGCCGGATCCACCGCTTCGTCGACGACCTTTCGAACTGGTACATCCGGCGCTCCCGCCGGCGGTTCTGGAAATCGCAATCAGATCGCGACAAAGCGGCGGCGTATCAGACGCTTTACGAGACGTTGCGCACCGTCTGCCAGCTGATGGCGCCGTTTGCGCCGTTTGCCTCGGACGCGATGTACCGCAACCTCTCGAACGGCGAGTCGGTGCACCTGAGCGACTTCCCCGAGCCTTCCTCGTACTCCGATGTTCAGGTCGAGGCGGACATGACCCGCGCCCGGCAGGCTGTAGAAGCAGGTCTCGCGGCGCGCGATGCCGCCCGGATCAAGGTGCGGCAGCCGCTGGCGTCGATTGCGCTTCCCGGCGAGCCGCTGCCCGAGGACATCGCTCAAATCGTGCGCGAGGAGCTGAACGTGAAGCAGCTGACCTTCGGCGCACAGGACGTGAAGGTGGACACCGAGATCACACAGGAGCTGCGCCTTGAGGGCCTGGCGCGTGAGGTGGTGCGCGCGATCCAGGACCGGCGCAAGAAGGCCGGCCTCAACGTCGAGGACAGGATCCATACGCGCTATGAAGCTGACGGCATGCTCGTCCGCGCCGTCGAGAAGCATGGCGACTACATCAAGACCGAAACCCTTTCCGTCACGCTCGAGCCGGGCCGGGACGATGATTTCGAAGGCGACCAGCAGATGCTGGAAGGAGAGCAGATCTGGATCGGCATCAAACGCGCCTGACCACCGGTCGCGTCCTGTTCGTGGTCATCGCCCTGTGCGTCTTTGCCCTGGACCGGCTGACGAAGAGCCTGGTGAACGCCAACATTCCGTTTGGCACCGAGGTCCCGGTCATCGGTCACCTGGTCGGGATCACGAACCTCCACAACTCCGGGGCGGCATTCGGGTTCGCTCCAGCGGGCGCCGCCCTGTATCTGACCGCCGCGGTGGTGGTGTCGATCGGGCTTGCGATCTACGTGGCCCGGCATCCAGGTGACTTGCGGACCGATGCGATCCTTGGCCTGATCATGGGCGGCACGATCGGGAACGGTTTCGACAGAATCGCGTTTGGCACCGTGACCGATTTCATCAACTTCCATTTCTGGCCGGTGTTCAACGTCGCAGACTCGGCCATCAGCATTGGGGTCGTGGCGCTCCTCGCCGGGTACGTCCTACGCAAGCCAGACGCCGCCTGATCGCGGCCGGGACGTCGCCCCGCCTCGATCGCTTCCTGGCCGAGCAGGAGCCGGAGTTGAGCCGGTCGGCTGCAGCGCGCCTGATCAAGAGCCACCTGGTGCTGGTCAACGGCAGGCCGGCGGATCCCGCCGACCGGGTCAGCGCGGGCGACGTGGTCGAGTTCGAGATCCCGGCGGCTTACGCCGTCGAGGCCGCCGCCGAGCCCATATCACTCGATGTCCTGTACGAGGACGAGGACCTGGCGGTCATCGACAAGCCCGCAGGCATGGTCGTCCATCCGGCGCCGGGCCACTACACGGGGACATTGGTCAACGCACTGCTCGGGCGCGGTGGGACCTGGTCGGTGGTCGGAGGGTCGGCCAGGCCTGGCATCGTGCACCGGCTTGACAAAGGGACATCAGGTCTGATCGTGGTCGCGCGCAACGACGCCAGCCATCGGGCGCTCTCGGCGCAGCTGAAGGACCGAACGCTCAGCCGCACCTACATGGCGATCGTGCGCGGACGCGTCAAGGAGGACGCAGGCGAGCTCGAAGGCCCCATCGGGCGGGATCCAAAGGAGCGGAAGCGGATGGCGGTGGTCAGCGGC
>DATARC010000118.1:0-28218 GCA_036264335.1 Candidatus Dormiibacterota bacterium | reverse complement strand
AGCGACCCCATCGTCGCTGCTGACGGGCGAGCACCGGCTCGCCGCGCTGCCCTCTAGCCCCTTCTACGCGACGCAGTGGTCAGCTGACTCGAGCACCGTTTATTTCGTGGGTGACAATGGCGCCCTCGAATCGGTGAGCTCCGCCGGCGGCACTCCGAAGAAGCTGGTGCCTGACGGCGTTTCGTATCCGGCCATCACAGCGAAGGGCGACCGCCTTGCGTTCATCCGAGGCGGCCAGATCGAGGTCATGACCCTCGCCGACGGATCGACCACCGACGTGGCCGCCGCATCTCAGGTCAGCGCGTTGAGCTGGGCCGGCGACCAGCTCCTGTGGGCGACGGACACCGGAGTCTTCAAGGCGGGAGCGAACGGCCCTGAGCAGCTCGCGCCGGCCGTCCAGGGCGCAGCTGTGGTGTCGATTGCACCTGATGGCGCACACGACATCACGCAGACGGGGACGGCCCTCTCCGTGGTCGACGTCGCTGCCAATGCAGGTCAACCTATCGCTGGGGCGAGCGCTTTTCTCGGGTGGTCGCCGGACGGCTCCCGCTTGATGTATGCCACAGCTGCCGGGACAGTCGTCGCCAATGCCTCTGGTTCGTCGATCGCGACGCTGCCGGCAGGCGACGCGAGCTGGTCGAGCACCGATGCCGTGCTGATCGGCTCAGACACCGCCGTGTACGCGATCCATCCCGACGGTGCCGGCGTCACGCTGCTCAGCACGGGAGCCTACCGCCACCCCGAGTGGGCCCCGAACGGCACGGCCTTCACCTTTGTCCGCGGCGCGTCACTGTGGATGGCGAACAGCCCCCCGCTGGCGCCCGAAACCGCGCCGCTCGACCAGGCTGCGTCGGTCGTCACGCAGTTCATGAATGCCCGGCTCGCCATGCAGCCTGACGTTGCCACCACGTTCCTCGACGGCAACGGCAAGCAGGCTTACTCGAGCAGCGGTCTGCCTCTCATCGTCGTCGGCTCATCAAAGTTCTCTCGCGACTACGTCGTCATGCAGGAGCTGACGGGAGAGAACCCGGCGACCGCCACATTCGTCGTTCGCCTGGTCCTAAGCCGAGGCCAGCTCGACGTCGCGGGCTACGAGGAAACGCTCACGCTGATTCGAGCCCAGGCCGGCCAGCCGTTCCTGATCGACCAGGCAAGCGCCAGCGCCACCCGCTTGTTCGGTCGCGGCGCAGAGGTGGTCAGCGTCGATGTCGCCACCGGCAGCATGAAGATCGTTTTTGACAGCGACCTCGTTTCCGACACGGTGGCCGATGGCGTGATCCTGCTGGACAAGAACGGCAAGCGGGTCGGAGGCGAATCGACCTACGCAAACCGAACGGTTGTCATCACCGGGCTCGACCTGATCACCGGCGCCGACTACAAGCTGGTGGTCCTCACGACCGTGCAGGACGTGAGCGGGCACAGCGTTCACGCCGAATACGATCTCAAGGTCGTCGGGCCGGTGGCCGGGAGCACACCAGTGCCCGAACCGAGGCCGACCACCTTTCCCTCGCCGTTGCCGTCGCCGTCGGCCTAGAGAAGCCTCAGCGCCCGGGCTGCCCGGCACAACGCGGTGACGGAGCCCGAATGCGCAATCGTCCCGTCCATGGCGGCTTCGAGCGCTTCGGCGAACGGCATGCGCAGCACCTCCATGTCCTGCTCGTAGCTCTCAGGGTTCCTGTCCGACTGGGTGATCGATCGGGCCAGGAACATGTGCGCCCGGCCGGTCAGGAAGGCGGCGCCATGCACCACTCCGAGCGACGTGTACTGCGCCGCGATCAGCCCCGTCTCTTCGGCCAGCTCGCGCTTGGCGCAATCCAGGGGATCCTCATCGCGGTTGAACGTGCCGGCCGGCACCTCCCAGGATGATTCGTCCCACGCGTGGCGCCACTGCCTGACCAGCATCGTGTCGCCGTTGTCGAAGTACGGAACTATGAACGCCGAGTCGGGGTTGGCCAGGACCGTGTAGGTCGCCTCGGGTCCGCCGGCAAACTTGATCACGTCTTCCCGAAGGGTGAATGGACCCGACTGCCCCGCCGTTGACGTGGCCACGACCTCGAACGGCCGACCGCCGGCCGGATGCCCGAGCTTGCTCAGTGCTTCTGCGCCATCACGGCGACGGCGGCCGCCGCCGCGGCGATATGACGTGGGTCGGCGCCGTAATCGAACGGCGACGTGTCGCTCGCGTACTTCTTGGCGTGGTCGACCAGCTCCGGATGCTCCTCTATGAATCGCGTGCTGAGCTTGCCCGCGCGAAAGTCCGCGCTTTCGAGGATCGCGCGATGGTAGGAGATCGTCGTCGCCGGTCCAATGACCACGAATTCGCGCAAAGCGCGGCTCGCACGAGCGATCGCCTCGGCGCGGTCGCTGCCGTGGACGATGAGCTTCGCGACCAACGAGTCGTAGTTCGGGGGCACGTCAGAGCCAGGGCCGAATCCCGAATCGACGCGAACTCCTGGGCCGGCCGGAGCCACCCACCGCGCGATCCGTTTCGGGTTGGGCATGAACTTTCTCAGCGGGTCCTCTGCGTTGATCCGCATCTCGATCGCATGGCCCGTCCACCTCACGCTTTCCTGCGTGAAGCTCAGCTCCATGCCGGCGGCGATTCGGATCTGCTCTTTGACGAGGTCGACACCAGTCACCGCCTCGGTGATCGGGTGCTCTACCTGCAGCCTCGCGTTGACCTCGAGGAAATAGAACTCGCCGTCGCTGAAGATGAACTCAACGGTTCCTGCGTTGACATAGCCGGCGGCGCGGGCGGCCCTGATGGCGGCCTCGCCCATCGCCGCCCTGATCTCCGGCGTCACGACCGGCGATGGAGTCTCTTCCATGATCTTTTGATGGCGCCGCTGGATCGAGCACTCGCGCTCGCCCAGGTGGACCGCGTTGCCATGGGTGTCGCAGATGACCTGGATCTCAACATGGCGCGGCTTGCGAACGAATCGCTCGAGGTAGACGGTGCCGTCGCCGAAAGCCGACCGCGCCGCCTGTGCGCTGCTCTCGATCGTGGCCACGAGCTCGCTCTCGGACTCGACCACCTTCATCCCGATGCCGCCACCGCCACCCGACGGCTTCACCATCACCGGGTACCCGATCTCCTTGGCCGCGGCGACTGCATCCTGCGGATTCGCAATTGCGCCGGAACCTGGCGTCACCGGCACCCCGTTCGCGACCGCCATCTCGCGCGCGGACACCTTCGAGCTGAGCGCCCGCATCGCCGACCCGGGCGGCCCGATGAACTGGATGCCGGCGGCCTCGCACGCGTCTGGGAAAGCAGCCTTCTCCGATAGGAATCCGTAACCGGGATGGATCGCCTCCGCGCCGCAGTCATGAGCCACCTTGACGATCCGCTCGAGCTGCAGATAGGACTCGCCTGGAGGCGCGCCGCCGATGTGATGAGCCTCATCTGCGTAGCGCGTGTGGATGGCGTTGCGATCGGCGTCGGAGTAGACGGCGGCCGTCGCGATGCCCATCTCGCGGCATGCGCGCATGACGCGGATGGCGATCTCGCCACGATTTGCGATCAGGATCTTCTTAAATAGTTTTCGCTTCATCCGACGGCGAGCAGTGGCTGGCTGGGGGTGACCACCTCGCCCTCCTTGACGTAGACCTAGCGCACCTTGCCGGCAACCGTGGTGACGATGTCGTTCTGCATCTTCATCGCCTCGAGGACTGCGACCACGTCCCCGAGCTTGACGTCATCGCCTGCCTTCACGGGCAGCTTGACGATCAGTCCCTGCATCGGTGCGATGACCGTGCCCTCGCCACCGCGCGGCGCCGGCGGAGCAGCTGGGGCGGCGGCCGATGGGCCGGCCGGCCCTGGGCCAGGCGTGATGGTCATGCCGGCTCCGCTGACGCGCACCTTGAAGATCTCGCCCTCCACCTCGACGTCGAACTCCGCGGTGGTCGAGGCCGCGGACGGCGGCGGAGCGACCGGCGGATCGGGCGCGGCCGCGACCGGCTCTGGTGTGACCTTGGCCGGGGCCTTCGTCTCCCTCTCCTTGGGCTCGGGACCCCGCAGGTAATCGGGCGCGAGGTTAGGAAACAGCAGATGGATCAACACCGATTCGTCGGTCGGCTCGTAGCCCATCTTCTTGAGCTGGTTTCGCGCGGCCCCGACCTGCGGTTCGAGGAGGTCGGCGGGCCGGATGGTGATCGGCTCCTCGCGGCCCAGCACGAGTCGGCGCAGCTCGTGGTCGGCCGGCACCGGTGGCCGGCCATAAAGGCCCTGCAGGTAGTCCTTCAGCTCCTGCGTCACGGTGGCGTAGCGGTCGCCCCCCATCACGTTGTAGACGGCTTGCGTGGCGATCAGCTGCCTGATCGGCGCGACCAGCGGCGGATAGCCGAGCTCCTTCCTGACGCGGTTGGCCTCCTCGAGCACCTCGGCCAACCGAGCTGAGGCATTGCGCTCGGCCAGCTGCCGGTGCACGTCCTCGAGCATCAACCCGGGCATCTGATAACGAAGGATGCTGGCGTCGACCCTGTCCGCGACCGGGCTCAGGTCGTCGATGTGCTTGCGCTTGAGGACCTCGAGGTCGTGCTGGGCATCCCACATCTTCGCCAGGTCAAGACCTGTGTCGTATTCGCCGCCCTTGAGCGCCGCCACCACGCTCTCGACAGCAGGCTGCGACGTTCCCCAGGCGAGTGGCGACATCGCGACATCGAGGATCTCCGCGCCGGCTTCGACCGAGGCCATGTATGCCATGGGGGCCATGCCGCTCGAGCAATGCGAGTGCACGTCGATGGGGACGCTGACAGTCTCCTTGAGCGCGGTGACCAGCTCCCAGGTGGCCTGGGGGCTGAGGAGGCCCGACGTGTCCTTGATCACCACCTCGTGGCAGCCCATGTTGACGAGGCCTTTGGCGAGCGAGCACCAAAGCTCGATGTTGTGCGCGGGTGAGATGGCATAGCTCAGCGCACCCTGGACCTTCTTCTTAGCCTTCAGCGCGGCGCCGACAGTGGCCTCCATGTTGCGCAGGTCGTTGAGCGGGTCGAAGACCCGAAAGACGTCGACCCCGCACTTGGCGCAGTGCTTGATGAAGAGCTCGACCACGTCGTCTGGAAAGTTGCGGTTGGCGAGGAGGTTCTGGCCTCTGATCAGCGCCTGGATGGGAGTGTGCGGCGTCGCCTTGTCCAGGTCGCGGAGGTACTCCCACGGGTTCTCGCGACGGCGGACCTGCGTCTCGAAGGTGGCGCCGCCAAACGCTTCCATCGCGGTAAAGCCGATCGAGTCCATCTTCGCGGCGATCGGCACGATCTCATCGCCCCGCAGGTGCCCGCCGAGCAGGGATTGCTGCGCATCTCTGAAGGTGGTATCGACCAGGCGCAGCCTTGGCATCTTCTTGGCCATTACGGTCCGGCCAGCGCGGCGCGCTTCTCAGAGTGACGCGCCTCCACCGCCGCATCGCTCAAGCCGATGATGCGCGCCGCCAGCCATGCGGCATTCTTCGCCCCGCCCTCGCCGATGGCGACGGTGGCCACTGGAATGCCCGCCGGCATCTGCACGATCGAGTAGAGAGAGTCGAGACCGCCAAGGTGCTGTGTAGGCACCGGCACGCCGATCACCGGCAGGTCCGTCCACGCAGCCACCACGCCAGGCAGATGAGCGGCGCCGCCGGCTGCCGCGATCACGACCTTGATGCCGCGTCCGCGAGCCGACGAGGCCCACTCCATGACGCCGCGTGGGTTGCGATGCGCCGAGCAGACCTTCACCTCGTGCGCAAGGCCGAGGTCGTCGAGCACTTTGACGCAGGACTCCATCAGCGGCAGGTCTGACTTCGAGCCGAGGATGACGCCGACCACTGCTTGCACTAAACCGCCTCCTCAGCGATGTCCGACCGGAAGAAGGCCCCTGGGAATCGTACCTGCCGCGCCCCGGCCAGCGCCTTCTCACGGGCCTCCGCGACGGTTTCCCCAAGGGCGGCGGAGGTCACGACGCGGCCGCCATCGGTCACGAGGCCCTTGCCGGGCTCGAACCTGGTCCCCGCATGGAAGATCAGGGCACCGCGTGGGATCTCGGCTAGGCCGCGGATCTGCAGCCCAAGCGTCATTGCTGCGTCATCCGGGTAATGCGCGGAGGCGACGACGATCGCGACCGACGCCTGCGGGCTCCACTGGAGGTCTGGGAAGGACGCAAGTGTGCCTTTCGACGATGCGAGCGCCAGTGCGACAAGGTCCGACTGGAGTCGGGGCAGCACCGCCTGGGCCTCCGGGTCGCCAAAGCGCGCGTTGAACTCGATGGCCCGGATCCCGGATTTGGTGAGCATCAGGCCCGCGTACAGGACGCCACGAAACTCGGCGCCCGAGGCGGCCAGCTCTCGCACGGCCGGGCGCATGATCGTGTCCACGACCTCGTTGACGAGAGCGTCATCGACCCCCAGCGGTGGCGAGTACGCCCCCATGCCTCCGGTGTTGGGCCCACGATCGCCCTCATGAGCCCTCTTGAAGTCGCGCGCGGGGGCCAGCGGGATCACGTCGCTGCCATCGGTGACCGCGAGAACTGACAGCTCGGGCCCTTCGAGAAGCTCCTCGACGACGACCGTGGCGCCGCTGCGGCCGAACTTTCCTTGCACCAGCATTGCGTCAATTGCCGCGCCTGCTTCGTCGACATTGGTGCAGACGACAACGCCCTTGCCGCGCGCGAGCCCATCGGCCTTGACGGCAACGCGCCCGTCGCGTTGCGCCGCCCAGGCTTTGGCCGGCTCGGGTTGGGTGAAGACCTCGAAGTCGGCGGTTGGAATTCCGGCGCGGACCATGAGCTGCTTGGCGAACGATTTGCTCGATTCGATGCGGCCGGCGCCGCGATTCGGACCGAATACGTTGAACCCCGCGCTGCGCAACGCGTCTCCGACGCCAGCGTCGACCGCCGCCTCGGGCCCGAGGATGACGAGGCCAAGGCGCTCGCGCTTGGCGAAATCCACGATCCGCACCACATCGGAGGCGCCGATGGGAACGTTGCGTGCCATGCCCCCGGTGCCGCCATTCCCAGGGGCGCAGTAGACGCGCTCAACGAGGTCGGACTGCACGCACTTCCAGATGAGCGCGTGCTCGCGAGCTCCGGATCCGACGACGAGCACTTTCACCTAGTGGTATGAAATGGAACCCGGATGGTTCCTTTTCATCGGCGGGCGCTTCGCTCGCGCCTGCTCATCCTCCGGTATAAGCCCTATTCCCACTCGATTGTGCCGGGTGGTTTGCTCGTGATGTCGAAGACGACCCGGTTGACGCCCTTCACCTCGTTCACGATCCGGTTGCTGATCCGCGCCAGCACCTCGTAGGGAACGCGTGCCCAATCTGCGGTCATCGCGTCCTCGCTGGTGACGACCCGGACCGCGACCACGTTGGCGTAAGTCCTGAAATCGCCCATCACGCCGACCGTCTCGAGCGGCGTCAACACGGCGAACGATTGCCACACCTGCCTGTACAGGCCGTTGCGCTTGATCTCGTCGACGACGACCCAGTCGGCGTTGCGCAAGATCTCCAGGCGTTCGGCGGTGACCTCGCCCAGGCACCGGATTGAAAGTCCGGGACCTGGGAAGGGCTGCCGGTAGACCATCTCCTCGGGCATCCCAAGCTCCATCCCCACCGACCTCACCTCGTCTTTGAAGAGGTAGCGGAGCGGCTCGATGAGCTGGAACCGAAGGCCCGGTGGAAGTCCACCCACGTTGTGATGCGTCTTGATCTTCACTGCGGTCGAGGAGACATCTGCCGCCGTCGACTCGATGACGTCAGGGTAAAGGGTGCCCTGGGCGAGGAAATCGATGTGGCCGAGGCTCAACGCCTCCGCCTCGAACACTGTGATGAACTCCCGCCCCACGATGCGCCGCTTCTGCTCGGGGTCGATCACTCCGCGCAGTGCGTCGAGGAACCTGTCGGTCGCGTCGACATACCTGATGTCCATGTCCAGGTTGCCGTGCATGACCGCGAGCACTCGCTCTGCTTCCTCCTTGCGAAGAAGGCCGTTGTTGACGAACACGCATGTCAGCTGGTCGCCGATGGCTCGATGCACCAGCGTCGCGGCCACGGCTGAGTCGACCCCGCCGGACAGCGCGCAGATCACGCGACCGGAACCAACCTGGGCTCGAATGCTCTCGGTCGCCTCAGCGATGAATGAGCCCGCCGTCCACGACGCGTCGCACTTGCACACGCCATAAAGAAAGTTGCGCAACACCTCTCGACCGCTGGGCGTATGGACCACCTCGGGATGGAACTGGATGCCGAAGATGCCCTGGCCGTCGGTGAACGCGGCGACTGGGGAATTGCCGCTGGACGCCAGCGAGTGAAACCCCGGCGGGAGCTCGCTGACGTGGTCTCCGTGGCTCATCCACACGGGAAGCTCCGAGCTCAAGCCCTGGAAGAGCCCGTTCGGCTCCCGGACCGCCAGCAGGGCCGGACCGTATTCACGCGCCTGCCCTGGGTGCACCTTGCCACCGAGGTGGTGGGCGATCAGCTGCATGCCGTAGCAGATGCCCAGAACCGGGACGCCGGCCCGCAAGGCCTCCGGGTCGACCTGCGGGGCGCCCGCCTCGTAGACGCTCGCAGGGCCGCCGCTCAGGATCAAACCGGCCGGGTGCCGTTCCTTAAGGTCCGCCCAGGGAGTGGTGCCTGGCACCAGCTCGCAGTACACGTTGGCCTCGCGCACGCGCCGCGCGATCAGCTGGCTGAACTGCGAACCGAAATCCAGGACGAGAACCGTCTGCGCCCGGGCGCCGCCCTTGGTCTCCTTGCGGGGCCGGGCGGCGGTGGCGGACTTGCTCAGCCCTTTCCCATCCCCACGTGCTGGGCCTGCTGAAAGCTCTTGCCCTCGGAAGTGATGGATGGCGCAATCACCATCTCGACATGCTGGAACTCGGCGATGTCATTTGCCCCGCAGACGCCGAGCGCAGATCGAAGCGCGCCGGCAAAGTTCTGCGATCCGTCGTCGACGCGCGCCGGCCCGAGCAGGATCTCCTTGAGGGTCGCCTTGGTGCCGACGTGGATGCGCGTCCCGCGCGGAAGGTTGGGGTCGGGCGTCGCCATGCCCCAGTTGAAGCCCTTGGAGGCTGACTCCTCGGCGCCGGCGAGCGGCGTACCGATCATGACGGCGTCGGCTCCGGACGCGAACGCCTTGCAGACGTCAGCGCCGATGCGCATGCCCCCGTCGGTGATGACTGCGACGCGCATCCCGCCTCTCCTCATATGCTCATCGCGCGCCGCGGCGACGTCCGCCGTCGCGGTCACCTGCGGCACGCCGACCCCGAGGACGCCACGCGTCGTGCATGCCGCGCCGGGTCCGACGCCGACGAGGATCCCGGCAATTCCGGTCTCCATCAGCTCCAGCGCCGTCTCGTAATGCACGCAGTTGCCGACCACCACCGGGATGTCGCAGGCCCTGACCAGGTCCTCGAACGACAGCTGGTGGTACGACCTCGACGAGTGCCGCGCGGTCAGCACCGTGCCCTGGACAACCAGGACGTCGGCGCCGGCTTTCTGGGCCAGCTCGGCTCGCTCGGCGGCGCGGGCGGGGATCGTCGAGACCGCGCATGCGACACCCGCAGCTTTGATCGCGTTGATCCGCTCAGTGATGAGCTTGGGCTTGACGGGTTCGCGATAAACCTCTTTGAGGAGGGCGTTGACGTGCGCCTTGTCCGCCTCGGCGATTCGCTTGATGATCGGAGACGAGTCTTCGTAGCGCGTGTGCACCCCGTCCAGGTTGAGGACGGCGATGCCGCCCAGCTTGCCCATGGCGATGGCGAACTCAACGTCGACGACGCCGTCCATGGCGGAGCCCCAGATTGGGATTGGAAGCTTGAGGCGCTCACCCAGGGCGAACGAGATGTCGACCTCGTCGGGGTTGAGCGTCACCCCGCCCGGTACCAGCGCGACCTCGTCGAAACCATAGGAGCGACGGGCGTAGCGTCCGATTCCTATCTGGAGGCCAGACTGGCCAATCTGCAGGCCAGACTGCTCACCGGGTACCACGCCGCGGGTTGCGAGCCGACTCTGATTCAGGGTGTGCTTACTCCAATGGCGGCGGGCTTTTCGAAATTATACGAGAAGCAGGTGCTGCCAATGGCCTGCCGGCCTCGGCCGCATATCCTTTATCTGTGTACAGGACGCTGGAGTACCTTCGCGGGATCTCCGACGACGACGTTCGTCGCCTGCGCTCACGTGGCATCCGGCACACCAACCAGCTCCTGCACCGCACCTCGTTGGGCATTGATCGCGACCGGCTCTCGAAGAAGACCGGCATCAGTCCTCAGCGCCTCCTCGAGTTCGCGCATCAATGCACGATGCTCGAGGTCTCGGGCATGGAGCGGCAGCTGCCGGTGATCCGGCGCTTCGGCATCGAGACGATGAAAGGGCTGCGCGCGCAGGACGCTGCCGACCTTCACTCGAAGCTCGCGGAGGCGGTCGGACTCTCCGGAGCGCCGAGCCTGTCGGACGTGCAGTACTGGATCAGCCAGGCCACCGCCCTCGACATCATCGAAGAGCCAGAGGAAAAAGCCGCCCTCCCCTCGATCAGCTAAGCAAATACGCTGCGGCGGCGCTTGAGGTTGGCGTAGACGCCTTGCTGGATCGTTTCTCGCACCTCGTCGGCGACGGCCATGACCAGGTTGCGGTCGTCGGCCGCCTCAATCGGGTAGGACTCCACGTGGACCGGCTCATGGAACTCGATCCTCCATTTGCTCGGCAGCGGCAGCAATCCGAGCGGCCCCAGCCACGGCCACAACGGGGTCACCGGCACGTAAGGCATGCCGAGGGCCCTGGCCACCGGCGCGAGGTCGGCGAGCATGGGGTAGATCTCCTCTGACCCCACCACCGAGACAGGGATGATCGGAGCGCCCGCTCGAATCGCCGTCGACACGAACCCGCCACGGCCAAAACGTCGCAGACGGTACCGCTCCTTGAAGGGCTTGCCCGTGCCCTTGACGCCTTCGGGGAAGACGAGGACCAGCTCGTCTCGCTCAAGCAAGCGACGCGTGTCGTCGGGATGGCCGACCGTCTGCCCGGTTCGCCGAAGAAACCAGCTCAGGACCGGCATGCCCATGAAGAGGCTGGCCACCAATGCCCTGACGTGGCGAGGCTGCGGGTGCTCGACGAACATCGCCGTCTTGATCATCGTGCCGTCCCACGGCAGGACGCCGGCATGGTTGGCGACAAGAAGGGCCCGACCAGTCGCCGGCACGTTCTCGATGCCGCTCGTCTCGACGCGCCAGTAGTCGTGATACAGCACCTTGAACACGGAGAGGAACGATTCGGTCCATTGCGGGTCGAAGCCGAAGTCGTCGACCTCGTAGGCGGTGCCGCGCCGAGCGAGCTCGCGCTGCTGGTAGGCGAACTGAACAAAACCCATCACGCGGTTGAGGTCGATCACCTCGTGGCCGGTGGCCTCGCGCAAGCGCGTCGACAGCTCGACCAGACCCTGCATCGCGTAGGCCGGCGCGTTGCGGCGCAACCTCCGGACCACCTTGGGCAGGCGGAGCTGTGGGGGCGCGGGCGCAACGATGTCGGCCTTGCGGCTCCGCCGCCTCAGCTGCTTTTTCGGCTCGGTCATGACATCGGCCGGCTTCGCGCTCATCGACGGGTGACCAAAGAGCCGGACGCGGCCTGCTGACCACGCAGCTCCTGGCGGCGCCGGCGCTGCAGGAAAACCTGGAGCTCGTACTCCTGCGTCGGGGACGGCGCTTCGATGACCTCCGCCTCCTTGCCCCGTGCGAACGAATCCATCACCGCACGTGTCGAGTAGGCGGGACTCCAGTCGAACTCATCGACGAGACGGGAGCAGTCGGCGACCGAGCCAAAAGCGAGGACATCTGCAAGGTGTCCTGGAAGGACGATCCCGGTCATCGCACGCAACCCGAATCTCGCCATCCATCTGCCGTACGGAATCAGCACTGGGGCGGCCCGTCCCCCCATGATCGCGATCGCCTGGCTCACGAGCACGACCCCGCGTCCCGCAACATTGAAAACACCGGGATGCGGCGCGATGACGGAGCGAACAATGGCTTCGGCCGCGTCCTCTTCGTGCAGCAGCTGAAGCCGCGGGTCGAACCCCGCGAAGGTCGGCACGATCGGAAGCGACAGATATTTGGCGAGCGTGGTTTCCTCGGTCACGCGATAACCGAGGCGCAACACGGTGACGCCGCAACCCGAGTTGCGAAGTGCGAACTCGCCTGCGAGCTGCTCCATCTCGCGCAGGTCGCGGGTGACGAAAGAGCCCTGGCGCTCGGGACCGACCATGTCCTCCGAAAAGAAGGAGGGATCGGTTGGGCCTGCGTCATAGATGGCCTGGCTCGATTTCACGACCAGGCGCTCGACGCGGCTCGCGGGACCGGTGCAGCCGGTGAGGACGTTCATTGTGCCGATCACGTTCGTCTCGTGAGTGGCTCTGTCCTCGAGGGCGGAGTCGACTGTGACCGCGAGGTGCACCACGGTGTCGATGCGCAGCTGTCTGATGAGCTTGGCGATCACGGCGTGGCGCGTGTCGGCGTGGACGAAGTCCATCTCCTCGAGCGCGCTCACGGGGTCGGCGATATCGCACCCGAACAGGTGGGGTACCTGGGGCGCCAGCCGGCGCGCCACCTCCGCGCCGAGGGGATTTGCGACGCCGGTTATCAGGACACGGTTGGGCCGGGAGGAGATCACTCTCTCCCGATTATGGATATATCCCTCTGACCGTCGTGGCGTTGGCTACGCGCTGGACCGCGAGCGCGTAGGCAGCAAGGCGCATGTCGATCCGCTTGTTCACCGAGGTGTGAAGGATCTCGTAGAACGCGCGCGTGATGACGTGGTGAAGCTTGGTGTTGATCTCCTCCTCCTCCCAGAAGAAGGCCTGCAGGTCCTGGACCCATTCGAAATAGGAGACGATCACGCCGCCGGCGTTGGCGATGATGTCGGGGATGACGAAGATGCCGCGCTCGTGGAGGAGCGGGTCTGCGTCGGGGGCGATCGCCGCATTCGCGCCTTCCGTGATCAGCCGCGCGCGGATCTTGCCCGCGTTGTCCGCAGTGATCTGGTCCTGCACCGCGGCGGGCACCAGCACTGTAACCGGCAGCCCGAGGAGCTCCTCGTTGGTGATGTTGTCCGCCTTCTTGAAACCTGTGATGCCGCCCCTGACCTGGCGGTGTTCCTCGAGTGCCGCGAGGTCCAGGCCCTTCGCGTTGTAGACGCCGCCCTTCGAGTCGCTGACGGCCACCACGCTGAGCCCCGCTTCGGACAGGAGGCGTGCTGTCGATTTGCCGACCTGGCCGTAGCCCTGCACCGCCATCGTCGGTGTCTCGTCCTCGACGTGGAGGTACTTGAGCGCCTCGAGGGTCAGGTACGTGGCGCCGCGGCCAGGTGCATCGACCCGCCCTTCGGACCCGCCGACGTCAACCGGCTTCCCGGTCACGGAAGCGGTGACGGAGTGGCCGGAATGCATCGAGATCGTGTCCATGATCCAGGCCATGGTTTGGGGGTTGGTGCCCATATCGGGCGCGGGAATGTCTTTTTCGGGGCCAAGGAGGATGGCGATCTCGGTCGCGTATCGACGAGTCAGGTGCTCGAGCTCGTTTTGCGACAGCTTCAGCGGGTCGCACGCGACGGCGCCTTTGGCGCCGCCGTAGGGTAGGCCGACCGCAGCACATTTCCAGGTCATCAACATCGCCAGGGCCTTGACCAGGTCCAACGTCACCGCCGGGTGGTAGCGGATGCCGCCCTTTGCCGGTCCGCGGCTGATGTTGTGCTGGACGCGCCAGCCGGTGAACACGTGGACGCCGCCGTCGTCCATGCGCACCGGGAAGTGCACGGTCAGTTCGCGCTTGACGTCGCGAAGGCCTCTGCGCGCATCGTCGGACAGGCCGATCACCTCGGCCGCCGCATCAAAACGCCGCTGGGCGGTCTGGAAGGCTGTGACGCGAGTCTCGACCGCCATTTGCGGTCTCCGAGTCTACTACGGAGGCCTCCGGCCTCCTTATGAAAAGGAACCCGGATGGTTCCCTTTCATCGGCGGGCGCTTCGCGCGCGCCTCCGTTGCGCCGTGGGCCAGAATTGCGCTCATGTCCCGGAGGCGGGTGGTCAGCATCTTCGTCGTGGCGGCGGTCGCCATGGCCACCGGATTTCTGGTCGCCGGGCAGGTCAAGGTTCAGCTCTTGACCCCCTCCAACCAGGTTGCGCGGTACCAGGCGCTGGTGCGAAGCGTCCAGGACCTCGAGGCCGGCAACGCACAGTCACGCCAGAAGATCGCTGCCCTCCGAGCCCAGATCAACGCTCTCGAGGCGGCGGCGGCCCAGCGGTCCGCGGCCACGCAAGCGCTGCAGGCCAGGGTCGCCGATCTGAGGGCCCGCGCCGGGCTCACGACCCTCGGCGGTCCGGGGGTCGAGGTCGACCTCACAGACGGCGTCCCCGGGCTCGATTCAACCGGCGACGGCGCGTACCGCGTCAACTTCAAAGACGTGCAGGACCTCGTCAACCTGCTGTTCGCCCAGGGCGCCGAAGGCATCGCGGTGAACGGGCACCGAATCACGCCGCTGAGCTACTTCTCGGGTTCGGGAGGTGAGCTGATCGTCGACCAGGGTCCGCCACTCAGCGCACCGATCAAGTTGCTGGCGGTCGGCAACCGCACCCGGATGGAAGCAGCCCTCGACGATCCGGCGGCGTTGCCCGACATCCGCGCGCGCGAGGTGCAGTTTCAACTTCAGGTCACCTTCAGCAGCGGGCCCTACTACTCGCTTCCTGCCTTCGACTCCAGCCTCGAGACGAGCCATGTCAGCCCGCTTTAAGCGTTCGAGGACCACTGGTCGCGCGATCAGCGTCTGGCTGATCGCAATGCTCGTGGCGCTGGTGGCCACCGTTCAGATCCGCAGCCAGGCCGAGGTCGAAAAGAGCTTTGCGGGCACCGACACGACCTCGCTCGCCTTCCTCATCGACAACCTTCACCGCGCCAACGACTCGCTTCAGGCAGAGACCGCCGAGCTGACATCGCAAGAGGCCATGCTCCAGTCAGGAGGCGACACTGCCGCCGGCCAGGTGCTCTCCGACGAGGCCGCCCGCCTGCGCGCAGCCGAAGGCCTGGTCCCGGTTCATGGACCGGGAGTCGTCATCGTCGTGAGCGCCGCAGGTCTTGGGGCGCTCGACTTGCAGGACGCTCTCAACAACCTGGGAATCGGCGGCGCGGAAGCGATCGCCGTCAACGACCGGCGCTTCGTGGTCGGCGTGCCCATCGAGCAGACGCAGGCCGGCGTCACCGTCGCCGGCTTCCTGGTGCCTGTGCCCTGGACTATCTCGGTTATCGGCGACGCCAACCGGCTGGCGCAGGCGGCCGACCTGATGACGCAAGCGCTGCGAGCGGACCGGCGCGTGCGCCAGGCGACCTACCGGGTCGAGGCCGATGTCGTACTCCGCGCCGTCGTCAGCGAGCAGCCTTTCGTTTATGGGACTTCGCCGTAACGCTGCCGTTCGCGGCGTCGCCCTTCAGCTGAGCTGAGATCCTGTCGAGCCGTTTGTTGATCCTGTCGATATCGGTGTGGCTGGGGATCCGGAGGCGATGCAGCGCCCGCTCGATGGCCTCATCGATGACGCCTTCGAGGTCGCCGCGTCGCTTCTCCATCTGGTTGACGAGGTCTGAAGGAACGTTGAGAGTCTTGCGGACGTAGTCGAGCAGAGCCTGCCCTCGTTCCTGCAGCGCGCCGCCGTCCACCAATCGCGAAGGCCCGCGCTTCTCCTCGGAAAGGACGATCTGCGACAACGTGACCTGGGTCAGGTCCTGGCCGGTCTCGCGGTCGACGACCTTGATCTCGTGCCCGTCGCGCACCAGCTCGGCGATGCCCTCGAGCGTGATGTAGCTGCTCGTGCGCGTGTCGTAGAGCTTGCGATTCGCGTACTTCTTGATAATGTGACGCTCGGGGGTCGCCGTCATCGTGGCGCCAATTCTAATGCGCTGCGTTATCGGCTCCGAGGATTCAAGGAGGTTCGTCAAATGGCCGCCAGGAAGCGCGCATCGACGCAGTCGGAGCTCCTCAGCCGAGCGGTCAAAGCCGGTAGGTCGGCGCTGCGTCAAGCGCAGCGGCGCTTGCCTCCTGATGTCCGCAAGCAGATCGACAAAACGGTCAAGGAAGGCCAGAAGACCATCCACGTCGCGATCAAGCAGGTGGAGTCTCGCGTGGACCGCACCGCACGCCAAGCCGACCTCGAAAAGGCGATGAAGCGCCTCGACGAGCTGACCAGGCAGGTGCGCAACATGGCGTCGGCAGCCGCTGCCTCGGCCGCTCAGGCGCGCGCGGCGGGAACCAGGCCCGCTACCCGCAAGGCTCAGCCGCGCAAAGCCGCGACGAGGCGCAAGCCGGCAGCCGCTGCGACGGCGCCGAAAGCCCCGGCTCGCAAGCCGGCGAGGCGCACTACGAGAAGGCCGGCCCGGCCCACCCCGCGGGCGTCCGACAGTCAGAGCAACGGCTCTTAGAGCCGGCCGGAGATCCTGACTCCGCCGACGAACACGGCGATCGGGCGGAGCTGGTCCGCATTGGCGGCGGGTTCGGCCAGCGGGTCGCGATCGTAAACCTGTAAGTCCGCGACCATGCCAGGGTCGAGCGTCCCCTTGGATTTCTCCTCGAAGGTCGCGAAGGCGCCCCCCACCGTATATGCCCGCAGGGCCGCGAGCATGCCGATGCCGTTCACCTGGTCGTCGACCGCGGCTCGGATTCCCGGCCATGGATTGGGGTCTGCGCTGACGGGAAGGTCCGAGCTGAAGGCGATGGGGACGCCGGCTTTGAGGAGCGGGCCGTGGGCCGCGAGGTCCTTGCGGTCTCGTGCTGGGAAGAGCAACGCCGACGCCACGCGGCCGAACCGGGCCGCCATCGGCTGCATCACTGCGACCATGCCCAGCGTGGCGAGCCTGGCCTGAAGGTCTGCGGGACAGATCGTGCAGTGCTCGACACGATGCCGCAGACCCGTGGCGCCCGACGCTTCAACTGCATCGCACATCGCTTCGATCGCCCCGTCACCGATCGCGTGGGCAGCGACCTGAAGTCCGGCCCGGCTCGCTTTATCGACCAGCGCACGCAGCTCTTCCGGGGTGGTTCGCCAAACACCCCCTCCCGAGCGCATGGCAACCCGTTCCGCTCCCCCGTCAACAAACACTTTGATTGGGCCGGCACGCAACATCGGCCCGCCAAATCCCATGCGCAGGCCGAGTCCGGACGTGGCTTCCAGCAGCTCCCATGACAGGAATTCGTTGACGCGCATCTTCAGCCTGCCGTCTTCAGCCAGGCGCTGGTAGGCGCGAAGGTCGTCGGCAAATCCGCGGTTGACGGCCGCGCCGACCGATGTCACCCCACGAGACAGGAGCAGCCGCTGGGCCATCATGATGCCTTCCTCGCGACGCTCCATCGGAGGCGGCGGCTGCACATCGGCGACCAGCCGCATGGCGGCTTCAAGCAGGAGGCCGTTCGGAAGCCCATTCCGGTCGCGGCCGATCCGGCCCCCTGGCGGATCCAGGCCTGGGCCCATGAGGCCCGCCGCTTCCAGGGCCGCGGTATTGGCGACGCGCGCGTGCCCGCCCCTCTCGTCGATGTAACAGGGCCTCTCGCCGGTGGCCTGGTCCAGCTCGGACCGGTGTGGTGGCCGCAGCTCCGCGAGCTCGTCGACCCTGTAACCCAGGCCGAGCTGCCATTCGCCCTTCTTCAAGGTGCGGCCATGGTCTCGAAGCCGTTTCACTATCTCGTCCACGCTGCGGACCCCGCCCAGGTCCGCGCCGAAACGCGTCAGCCCGTAATAGACGACGTGCGCGTGGGCGTCGTTGAATCCCGGCAGCACGGCTCCGCCGCGCAAATCGACGACCCGCGTCTTCGGCCCCTTGAGCCGCATCACTTCGGCGCCGCCGACCGCGGCCACCTTCCCCCTGGTGATCGCGATGTGGCTGAAGCCTTGCAGACCCGCGCGACCAAGCGTGCGAATGTTTCCCCGAGCCAGGATCAAGTCGGCGTTCATTCGCCGGTTAGAGTAATTCGGTGGCCGTCATCGACCTTCGATCCGACACCGTCACTCAGCCGAGCGCCGAGATGCGGCGCGCGATGACCACCGCTCCGCTTGGCGACGACGTGATGGGTGACGACCCAACCGTGAACCGCCTGGAGGAGGTCGCCGCCGCCCGCCTGGGCAAGGAGGCCGCGGTCTTTCTACCGTCCGGCACGATGGGCAACCTGATCGGTATCGCGGTCAACGCGCGGCAGGGCGAGGAGATCATTGCCGACTCCGAGTCCCACGTCTTCTTATATGAGGGGGCCGGCGCTGCAGCTGTGACCGGGGTGCAGATCCAGCAGGTCGCCACCCCCGCCGGCGTCATGTCGCCACAACAGATCGCCGCCGCCGTACGGCCGCGCGACGACTTTCACTTCGCTCTCACCGCCGCTCTGTTCCTGGAGAACACTCATAACCGGCACGGTGGCATCGTGTGGCCGATGGAGGCGCTGCGCGCGGCTTCCGACACGGCCCGCGAGCAGGGGATTCGTGTGCATCTCGACGGGGCGCGCATCTTCAACGCCGCAGTCGCACTCGGCGTCGACGCTGCCGACATCGCCGCCCCCGCAGATACCGTCACCTTTTGCATCTCGAAAGGTTTGGGCTGCCCGGCGGGCAGCCTCTTTTGCGGAACCCGGGAATCGGTAGAGCAGGCCAGGCGGTGGCGCAAGCGTCTTGGGGGCGCGATGCGCCAGACCGGCGTGCTCGCAGCGGCCGGCCTCGTCGCGCTTGACACGATGGTCGATCGCCTCGCCGAGGACCATGCGAACGCGCGCACGCTCGCGGAAGGACTGGCCGAGCTGCCCGGCATAAGCTGCGATCTCACGCGCGTTCAGACCAACCTCGTGTATTTCAGCCTCACCAAGCTCAAAGGCGCGCAATTCGAAGAAGCGTGCCGGCAGCGCGGCCTGCTCGGTGAGGCGCTGGATCCATATCGAATTCGTTTCGTCACCCACGTGGGAATAACGGCGGCAGACGTACAGTCAGCGTTGGAGATATGCCACGAGGTGATGTCTGCCTGAGCTGAAGCTGTCCGACGACGGCCTGTACTACTGGGACGGGGAGCGTTGGGTGACCACCCTGTCCAACGACGGCCGCTCGCGCTGGAACGGGTCCGCATGGGTGCCGGTCGGGGCGTCAGCTCCACCCGGGTTCTATGCGCAGAGGGCAACCGGCCCCCGGGTGCCCACCGGGTGGACCAGGCCGCTCCAGTATTCAGTGGTCGCCTACTACCTTCTTTCCGCGATCTGGGCCATCGCCGCGCCCTTCCTGATAGCCGGCCCCATCTCCGACTACATCAACCAGGTGATGCAGCAGCAGGCGGCTCTCAACCCGGACACTCCGCCACCGCCCGCCGACGTGCTGACGACGATCCAGAACGTCATGACGGTGGGCCTGGCAATTGCTGCGGCGGTGGAGGTGGCGATCTTCGCCGTGGCCATCATCGGTGCGCTGAGGAGGTGGACCTGGGTTTTCTACGCCGTCCTGGTCCTGCTTGGGCTGTCGACCGTCTCGTTTCCGTTCACGCTGATCAGCGCTTTCACCACCTCGGCGGCAAGCCCAATGAAGCTCCCGGTCGGGGTCACTGCAGCCTCCGTTGCGTTCGGGATCCCTGCGGTCGCGCTGTTCGTCTGGATGGCGGTCGCAGCGTTTCGGCGGGGGCCGTGGGCGATGACGCGGGTGGCGCCTAGCTGAGCAGCGAGGCCAGCAGCTTGGGGTCGATGTTGCCGCCGCTCACCACAGCGGCAGTGACGGGGCCTGGCTCAAGCTGCTCCAGCGCGGCATAAGCCAGCGCTCCAGCGCCCTCCGCCACGACCTTGGCTGCCGACGCCAGCTCCGGTATCGCCGTGCGAAGCCGCGGCTCGGGAACCGTCAGCCAGGTGTCGACGCACTCCTTCAGCAGCTCGAACATGCGGGCGTCGAAGGGGGCGGTCGTTCCATCGGCGATCGTGTCGGGCTTGAGGTTGACCGGGCCGCCGGCTTCGAGGCAGCGGGTCCACAGGGGGTAACCGTCCGACTGAACGCCAATCACCTCGATGTTCCGACGGGTGGCTTTCAGCGCTGAGGCGACCCCGCCAATCAAGCCGCCGCCACCTACCGGCACGACCACTCGCTCGAGGTCCGGCATGTCCTCCACAAGCTCGAGGCCCAACCCACCGTGACCCGCCATCACCTCCGTTTCGGCAAAGGGATGGATGAACGATTCAGGCTCAGATTTCCATCCGTCCGAGGCCAGCCATTCCAGCATTGCCTCGCGAGGCATGAGGATGGGGACGGCGCCCCACCGCTTCACGCCTTCGACCTTGGGGGGCGGCGCTGTGTCGTACATCACCACGCGGCAGTGGACGCCCAGCTGCTTCGCCACGTAGGCGCAGGCCTGGGCGGCGTTGCCCGCGCTGACGGTGATCAAGCCGCGGCGAAGCCGGTCCGCGGGCAGGTTCAACGCGGCCGCAAAGAAACCACGCACCTTGAAGCTGCCGGTCGGCTGCAGGCATTCGAGCTTGAGCACGGCGCCGTCCACCGGGAACATCGGACTTCGCAAGACGTGCGGTCGAGCGCGGGCCGCAGCAGCCTTGATCCTTTCGATCTCGATCACGCGGGCATAATCCTAAAGAGGATGCAGGGATCTCTGGGCATACTCTTCTAGTGCCGATTTATGAGTACCGGTGTGAGGAGTGCGGCAAGAAGTCGTCGGCCTTGCTGCCGAGCTTCTCTTCGCCGGACCCGGTATGCCCTCACTGCGGCAAACCGGCGCTGCGCCGGTTGGTGTCGACCTTCGCCACGGTTTCGTCAGGCGACGACGGCGGCGATGACTTCGGCGGTGGGGGCGAGTACGGCGGCGACATGGGCGGCGAGGACGACGGCCTCGGCGGTGACGACGGTGGCGGCGGCTACGGAGACGACGACTTCTAGCCCAACCACGAACCAGGCCTCAGGGCTTTAACGCCAGCGTGGCAGGGTTGGCCGGGGTCCCCCCGGCCATGACTTTGATACCTCTGGGGTCCCCGCGACGCAGTCGCGGGAGGCAGCCTTGCGGCGAAGCCGCACGCGCGATGAGAGGAGACCGACTGGTCTTCTCATACTTCCTAGCCAGCGTGGCAGGGTTGGCCGGGGTCCCCCCGGCCATGACTTGGTCTTGGCCACTCCCAGTCGTGGCGTGGAGAGACTAATTTCGTGATAAATCCCATCCCGGGATGAAGAGCAGCGCCTGCGGCGAAGCCGCACGCGCGATGAGAGGAGACCGACTGGTCTTCTCTCATACGGTCTAGCCGCTAGCCAGTACCTCGTTCGCCGCTTTGATCAGCTCTGGGCCATGTGAGTCGTCGCGGGCGAAGATGCGAAAGAGCGCCATGCGCACGGGGAGCCGCTTGAAGAGCTCCAGGACGCGGCTCTGTTGATAGCGGTTTTCCAGGGGCTCATATATAAGGATGTCGGCCGTCTCCGTCATCGGGTTGAAAGCACGCGACTCCTGGGCGGCGACATCCACCTCGAACTCGATCCTGCGCGAGCGCTGCGGCAGCCGCTCGCGAATATGAGCCGCGAACTCCTCGCGGCTGACGCTCAGGGCGCCGCTCGGGATCTCGCGCGCGTCGGTGAGACCCTGATAGATGAGCTTCCACTTGAGCTTGCGGGCGACCACGTGCGCCCACGCCTGCCCCAGCTCGCGCCTCCGAGCGTCGCCCTCGCCTGCGGCCCACCGATCGACCTCGGACAGCAGCGACCATTCGGTCAGGCCCCGGTAACGATCCAGGCGTTCCAGCGGGTTACCCCCAAGCATGATCTCCAGCGTCGGACGGAACACCTCTCTCAGCTGAAGGTCGATGCGCCGGACCGTACGGTGGAAGTAGACCTGGCTGTAAAGGTAGAGGCGCGCATTCAGGAACATGTACAGCGCCTCGGCAGCATGCGCATGCAAAGTCAGACCGCGCTCTGAGATAAACGAGTAGTGGACGATCCGCTCGACATCGACCGGCCCGGCCGACACGCCACATATATAAGAGTCGCGAGGGACGTAATCCATGTTGTCGGCCGAGTAGGCGCCGACCATCGCGGGCTTCAAGGCGGCGAGCCAGCGCGGAGGCTGAAAGCCCTCCAGCCCCGCCGAGGAGATGAGAAACGCCACCCAGCTTGGATCGATGCGTTCCCCAGGCTCGAAGTCAGCGTCCGGCGAAGCGCCGAGGGCGCTCACCAGCCCAGCTAGCGGACCTGTCACCAGCGAGCGCCCGATCACCTCGTGATCGATCCCCCAGGTGTCCAGGTAGTTTTCGTCAAAGAAATGGCCGAACGGCCCATGCCCGACGTCATGGAGCAGGCCGGCGATGCGCATGGTCTCGACCACGAGTGCCATCGAAGGCGTGTCACTGCATGTGGCGCTGAGCGTTGGATGGAGATGCTGAGCCCATTCGCCCGCAAGGTGCATCGCACCCAGGGCATGCTGAAAGCGCGAGTGTTCGGCGGTCGCGAACACCCACCACGCGCTCTGGAGCTGGTGAATGCGACGAAGCCTCTGCAGCCACGCACCGTCCAGCAGATCCTGCTCTGCCGCGTCCCCCGGCACCCCACCGGGGCCGCCCTTCGTGATGCGAAGGTATCGGTAGATGGGGTCGCTTGACAGATTGACGCGAGAGTATTCGAGCGGAGCGCCGGTCACCGACCGATTATCCCTGTGATGGCAAGCGGTCTTGAACAGGGTATCGAGCTGTTCAACAGCGGCCACTACTGGGAAGCGCACGAAGCGTGGGAACGCGACTGGATGCCAGACCGCAAAGGCCCCGACTCAGGCTTCTACAAAGGCCTGATCCAGGTCGCCGCCGGCTGCCTCCACTACATGCGCCACAACCGGCGCGGCGCCGTCAACAAATGGACGAGCGGCGCCGGATACCTCAGGCCTTACCTGCCATCCCATAGAGGAGTGCAGCTCAAACCGCTCGTCGATGCCGTGGACGGCTATCTCAGCGCGATCGGCGGACGCAGCTGGCCTGAGCTGTCGATGCCAACCATCAAAAAAAGATCCTGACGTTGCGATTAGGCCGGGTTCATCCCGGCCGACACCAAGACGTCCAAGTCCAAGCGCCGCCAAACATGGCCCTAGAGAGGAGGGGGTTCCGCGGGGGAGGACGCCTGTCCTCACCCGCGACTTTCAAAACAAGGTCCTGACGTTGCGGTTAGGCCGGGTTGATCCCGGACTTCGTTCAGGAGTAAGGAGGGAAGCGGCGGCCGGCGGCTGATTCGATGAGCCCGCCGTGGCCGAGGCGAAGAAGATCGCCGGCATCGGCCCTCCCGTACGCGAAAACAAATGGGAGCAACAGGTCGAGCGAGCTCGAGCGCCCGAAGCCGGCACAGGACGCGACGCCGACCACGGCCGCATCTTCGAGCCGGCCCAGCCACAGCATGCTGCCAGGGTGCATCGGTGCGCCCAGCTGGAGCAGCTGGCCGCCAGCATTGGTCAGCTCCGCATATGCGGGGTCGAGAGGATCGATCGCCGAAGCGCCTGCAAACAGGACCAGCTGCGCGTTCAAGGCGGTCGCCTCGGCGTACGCCGCAGCCACCGCATCGCCGGTCCGAGCGACCTCGCGGACTCCGATCACCTCCGCCCCATACCAGCCGAGCTTGGCCGTGACGGCGGCCCGAAACAGGTCGCGCGCCTTGGGCTTGAGGCGCTCGGTCGCGACGACGAATGTGCGCAGCGGCAAGAAGGGCAGGAGCTCGATGACGGGACCTTTTTCGCGACAGATCTGTTCGACAGCGGCCAGCAGGTTGCCCGGAACCGCGACCGGGGTGACCTTGCACCCGGCGACCTCTTCGCCTTCGGCCACAGCCTGTCCGTCCATCAACGTGAAGACCGAGATGTAGCCCAAGGCATTGATGGCGTCGACAAGGTCGGACCGCACGCGGACCAGGCCCCGATGCGTGGCGGTCAGGCGCGTCTGGCTCTGCACCGGCGGTTGAGACTCCAGGCCTGGGCTGGAGAGCGCAGCCGCCAGCCGCTGTGCGGCAACGTCCTCGTGAACGTCACCGGGCTCGAGCTCGACGACATGGACGTCACCCGCCTGCCTGACTCGTTCCAGGTGAGACGCCGTCAGCACTGTCCCTTTGCGCAGGTCGGGCCCGAGGTCATGGACGAGTACGCGACCGACCACCTGGTCTGCCGTTGCGTCAGCGCCCAATCGGTGAGCCCTCATTAACTGGCAGCATAGGAGTGAAGTGGAAGCTCTTGCGCCAGTTCGGCTTTACAACACCTTCACTCGGACGAAGGAAGCCCTTGTTTCCACAACGCCAGGGGTCGTGCGCATGTACTCGTGCGGGCCGACCGTCTATCGCTACGTCCACGTCGGGAACCTGCGCACCTTCATGCTCCCCGACCTTCTATGCAGGACGCTCGACTACCTCGGCTACCAGACCGAGCAGGTCATGAACATCACCGATGTCGGCCACCTGACCGACGACACATTCGACAGGGGCGAGGACAAGATGCTGGTGTCTGCGCGCCTGGAAAAGAAGTCGCCCCAGGAGATCGCGGCCTATTACACGGAAGCGTTCATGCAGGATGCGGCGAGGGTCAACATCCGGCCTGCCGGCCGGTACCCGCGGGCCAGCGACTACATCCCTCAGATGATCGAGCTGATCGTCACCCTCATCGAGAAGGGACATGCGTACGAGGTCGGCGGGACCGTCTACTACGACATCGCCAGCTTCCCCGCCTACGGCCGGCTCTCGCGAAACACGACCGACAAGCTGCTCGCGGGCGCGCGTGGCGAGGTCGATCCGCGAAAGCGAAACCCTGGCGACTTCACCCTCTGGAAGGCCGCCGGCGAGCATCGGCTCCAGGTGTGGCCGAGTCCGTGGGGCCCTGGCTTCCCGGGTTGGCACATCGAATGCTCCGCCATGTCGATGACTTTGCTGGGCGAGCGGTTCGACCTCCACACGGGGGGCTCGGACAACGTCTTTCCACACCATGAGGCCGAGATCGCTCAATCGGAAGGGGTCACCGGTCACCGTGTCGTGAGCTGCTGGCTTCACGGCGGGCTGCTGATGCTGGCCGGATCGCGCATGGCCAAGTCCGCAGGCAATTTCTTTCGAATCCGGGAGCTCGAAGACCAAGGGTTCGACCCGCTGGCATTTCGCTATCTCGCGCTGCAGGCCAAGTACCGCACGAAGCTCAACTTCAGCGAGGACGGTCTAGCGGGCGCCGATCGAGCGCTTCGGAACCTCCGCGAGCACGTCCAGGAATGGAGCGCCGCACGCGCAGCATCCTCGACCGACTCCGACGAAGCCGCGGCGATGGAGCAGCGATTTCGATCTGCGATCGCAGACGACCTGGACCTGCCTACGGCGATGGCCCTGGTCTCCGAGCTGACACGCTCCGCGATCCCTCCGGGCGAGAAAGCAGCACTTCTGTCGCGTTGGGACAGGGTGCTCGGCCTTGACCTCGACCGACCAGTCGCTCATCTCGACCTGCCGGCAGGGGCGGCGGATCTGCTCACGGCTCGCGAACAGGCGCGGCATGCCAAGGACTTCGCGCGAGCAGACCGGCTGCGGACCGAGCTGGCGGACCTGGGAGTCACCGTCACCGACGCTCCCGACGGCCAGCGATGGACGGTCGCTGACAAGAGGAATGTGGACCGGACCTCGCGGCCCGGTCCCACCCCTACCCCCTAGTCTTCAGCGCCGTCCGAGGTGACCACCGTCGAGTGGTCCGACTTGTGGCTCGTCTGTCCGTGGCCATTGCCACGGCCTTTGCCATTGCCGTTGCCCTTTCCGCTGTCCGTCGCTTCGCCAGTGGCCTTGTCACTGCCGTTGGCATTGCCATTGCCGTGATTGAGTCGCGCACCGCTGGCGCGCTGGTCCGACACGGTGTCGCCGTGCTGCTTCGCGAAAGCGCTGACGCACTGCCCGATGCCGTGCTCCCCGGTCTTGAGCGCGGCTTTGCAGGTCGCAACCTGCTGAGTCACCAGCCGGCCCCAGTTGGACGGGTCGGCACTGCCCGTGATCGCGGCCTCGGTAACCGCCGCCGCCGCAAGTATCGTGACGACCGCCACAGCAAATCCAGTTGCCGCCTTGACGGCGAGTGCGGATGCGCCGCCGCTCAATAGTCCTTTCACGTTGCCTCCTCGACCCGGCGCCCCCACTCAGCAGCTGCTGCGCGCCCCGGTCAACACAAAGGGACCGTCCGGCGGCCCGAACTACCCAATCTTGGGCAGAGTCACGCTTGACTACGAACGCATGTTCGGATAACGTCCCTTGGGCACCCATGCCCACGTTTCCCGCCTTCGTTGCAGCCGACTTCCAGGGCGACGTCACGCTCGACCACGTGATCCCGGCGTCGGAGGCACGATTTGCCCCCCTGCCTCCCGACCTCAGGCCCGAGCTGAGCCAGGCTCTTTCCACACGGGGAGTCGAGCGCCTCTACTCGCACCAGGCCGACGCCTACAGCGCGGTACGCAAAGGCCGCCACCTGGTGGTGGTGACGCCGACCGCAAGCGGAAAGACTCTCTGCTACAACCTGCCGGTTCTTCAACGCCTGCTCGAGCACCCCGAGAGGCGAGCGCTGTACGTGTTTCCGACCAAAGCGCTGGCGCAGGACCAGCTCGCCGAGCTCAGCGCGCTGAAGCACGGGCTGCCCATCGACCTGAGGGTCGACACCTACGACGGTGACACCTCGCCGGGCCGTCGCACCGCCATCCGCGAAGGCGGGCACATCGTCATGACGAATCCGGACATGCTCCACGCCGGCCTGCTTCCGCACCACACGCGCTGGCGGCGGCTTTTCTCGAGCCTCGACTTCGTCGTGATCGACGAGCTGCACATGTACCGCGGGCTATTCGGCAGCCAGGTCGCCAACGTCATCCGGCGCCTCAAGCGGATCTGTGCCTTTTATGGATCGAACCCGACGTTCATCTGCACGTCCGCGACCATCGCCAACCCCCTGCAGCTTGCCAAGAAGCTGCTCGAAGAGGACAACATCGAGCTGGTCGAGCGCAACGGCGCGCCGCGGGGCGAGCGCCGCCTCATCTTCTACAACCCGCCCCTTCTGAATCGAGAGATGGGCGTGCGCCGCAGCTCGATGCTCGAGGCGCGTCGCATTGCGGCGCCATGGATCCGCGGCGGCGTGCAAACGATCGTCTTCTGCCGCAGCCGGCTGCAGGTCGAGGTGATGCTCAGCTACCTCCGCCAGGACCTCGCGCCGCGGCTCGATGCCGCGCAGCGTGTGCGCGGGTACCGGGCTGGATACCTGCCCCTTCATCGCCGCGAGATCGAGGCAGGTCTGCGCAGCGGAGAGATCACCAGCGTGGTCAGCACCAACGCGCTCGAGCTCGGCATCGACATCGGCAGCCTGCAGACCGCAATCCTCGTCGGCTATCCCGGCACCATAGCGTCCACGTGGCAGCAGCTCGGACGCGCCGGTCGACGTTCAGGCTCGGTCGGCGTTTTCGTTGCCTCGAGCTCGCCCCTGGACCAGTTCATCGTGCGCCACCCCGAATACTTCCTCAGCTCCGATCCTGAGGAAGGCCTCATCGACCCCGACAACCTGCTTCTCCTTGCGGGCCACCTACAAGCGGGCCTCTTCGAGCTGCCGTTCGAAGAGGAAGAACGCCTGGGTCGCGCCAACGTCCGCGAGCTGCTCGAGCTGTTCGAGGAGGACGGCTCGGCTTCGCGATCTGCGGGCCGGTGGTTCTGGAGCCGGCAGGCTTTTCCTGCGGACGAGATTCACCTGCGCCGCATCGCGGCGGACAACGTGGTGATCATCGACACCTCGCAGCCCCGGCCGAAGGTCATCGGCGAGATGGATCAGTTCACCGCGCCGGTCCTGCTGCACGAGGAAGCGGTCTACCTCCATGAGGGCGCGCAGTACCACGTCGAGCGCTTGGACTGGGAGGAGAAGAAGGCGTATGTCCACCCGGTCGAGGTCGATTACTACACCGACGCCCTCGCCGCAGTCACCGTGCAGGTGCTCGACACGTTTGGCGGGCCGGATGGCCAGGGCCTGGCACGGAGCCACGGCGAGCTGAAGATCACCGCGCTCGCGAGCATGTTCAAGAAGATCCGATTCCACACGCACGAGAACATCGGCTCGGGTCCAATCCACCTGCCCGAGCAGACGCTGCATACGACCGGTTACTGGATCACGGTCGACGAGGACCTGTGGCAGGCATTTGGTCGAGAGACGCTGGAAGCGGGGTTGCAGGGGATGGCGCATACGCTGCGACATGTCGCCAGCCTCCGGTTGATGTGCGACCCGCGCGACCT
>DATARC010000232.1:0-5249 GCA_036264335.1 Candidatus Dormiibacterota bacterium | reverse complement strand
TCGGCGCAGCTGAAGGACCGAACGCTCAGCCGCACCTACATGGCGATCGTGCGCGGACGCGTCAAGGAGGACGCAGGCGAGCTCGAAGGCCCCATCGGGCGGGATCCAAAGGAGCGGAAGCGGATGGCGGTGGTCAGCGGCGGCCGCTACGCGCGCACTCGGTACGAGGTGGTGGAGAGAGGGCGCGGGCATACACTCCTGCGCTGTGATCTCGATACGGGCCGGACGCACCAGATTCGGGTCCACCTGGCCGCGCTGGGCCATCCAGTTGCCGGGGACGTCGAGTACGGCGGACGCAAGCCAGGCGACCCCGACCGCCCGATGCTCCACGCGTGGCGGCTGCGACTTCGCCATCCGCGAAGCCAAACGGACATGACCTTCGAGGCGCGTCCTCCTGCGGACTTCGAAACGTTCTGGGCGTTGCAGCGATGAGCGCTCGAGGCTTGCTCATCGTCATCAGCGGGCCGTCGGGTGTGGGCAAGGACACGCTCATCCAGCGCCTGCGCGCACTGGATTCCAGCCTGCAGTACTCGATCTCTTACACGACCCGCAAGCCGAGGCAGGGCGAGGCGGACGGGGTCAACTATTTCTTTGTCGACCGGCAACGTTTCGAGAAGCTGGTTGCCCAGGGGTTCTTTCTGGAGCACGCGACTTACAACGGAAACTACTACGGCACACCGGCTGAGGCGGTGGAGAAGGCTCGCGAGGCTGGCCACGATATCCTCCTGAAGATCGAGGTGCAGGGCGCCGAGCAGGTCCGCAAGCGGGCGCCCGACGGTTTGTTCATCTTCATTGCGCCACCGTCCAGGGAGGAGCTCATCAGGCGCCAGGAGCTGCGCCAGGGCGCCGACCACGAAGAGGACATGGCGGAGCGGCGCAAGATCGCGGAGACGGAGATGACGCTCGCGTCCAAGTACGACTTCGTAGTGATCAACGACGACCTCGAGCGTGCCGTCGCCGAGGTGCTCGACATCATCCGCGGAGCGCGCGAGCGCCAGACTTAAGTTCATGCCACTCGACCCCACGCCAGTCCCAGGAGAGCTGCGCGGGCTGCGCATTGCGCTGCTCGTGGCCGGCGGGATTGCCGCCTACAAGCTCGTGGACCTCGCTTCGGCCCTCACCCAGGCCGGCAGCCAGGTGCGGGTGGCGATGACCCCTTCGGCCACGCGTTTTGTCGGCCCCCCTTCGTTTCGAGGCGTCACCGGCAACCCGGTGCTGACCGGCCTGTGGGCGACGGACGGGGCGCCTGAGCCGCACGTCTCCCTCGGCGACTGGGCCCAGCTCATCCTGCTCGCGCCGGCGACGGCAAACGTCATCGGCCGCATCGCCAACGGCCAGTCGGACGACATCGTGACGGCGACCGTGCTGGCCTCACGCTCACCTGTCGTTGTGGCGCCGGCGATGAACGATGCCATGTGGTTCAAACAGGCGGTCCGCGACAACATCACGACGCTGCGAGAGCGGGGGATGACCGTGGTCGAGCCGGAGTCGGGTCACCTTGCCAGCGGGCACGTCGGCGCAGGCAGGCTTGCCGGATCCGCGCCTCTGCTCGAGGCGATGGCCGCCGCGGTCCGGTCGCGTTACGACCTGGCAGGGCGCCGAGTCCTGGTCACCGCCGGCGGCACGCGCGAACCGATCGACCCCGTGCGGTTCATCAGCAACTACTCCAGCGGCAAGATGGGATTCGCCGTGGCCGCGGCGGCGGCGGAGCGGGGCGCGACAGTGGTGTTGGTGTCGACGGCGACGCACCCCGCGCACAACGGCGTGGAGGTGCGACCGGTCGAGACTGCGGCCGAGATGCTCGCCGAGCTTCGCGCTGAGATCGATGGCACGGACCTGCTGGTGATGGCGGCGGCCGTAGCGGACTTTCGCCCCGCGAAGGTGGCCGGCAGCAAGATCCGCCGCGAGGAAACTTCGCACCTGACGATCGAGCTCGAGCCGATTCCGGACCTGCTCGCGACTGTCGGCAGTGAGAAAGGTGGCGCTGGCGTGTTTCGTGTCGGCTTTGCAGCCGAAGGCTCGGACCTCGATGCCAGGGCCCTCCAGAAGATGAAGAAGAAAGGCCTGCAGGCGATCGTGGCCAACGACATCTCGCGCAAGGATGTCGGGTTCGGCAGCGATCACAACGAGGGCGTGATCCTGTTCGCCGACGGCACACGGCAGGAGATCGAGCGCATGACGAAGCGAGCGATGGCGGATCGAATCCTGGACCTGGTCGGTCCAAAGCTTCCGAAGCAGTAGGAATTTGCTCTACGCCGAGGTTGCGGTCGAGGCCGGGCGCTCGCTCGATCGTGAGACGTACAGCTACCAGGTGCCAGAGGGCATGGACGTGGTGCCGGGCCACCGGGTCACGGTCCCGTTCGGCCGCCGCACCTCCTTTGGCTTCGTGGTCTCCGTCGGCACCGACGACCCGGGCGTGGAAACCAAGCCCATCGCTTCGGCCGGGAAGGACGCGTTGCTGCTTCCATACCAGGTCGCGCTGGCGCGAATGGTCGCCGACCACTACTGGGTGCCTTTGATCGAATGCTTGCGCGCGATGCTGCCGCCGAGGGTGCGCAAGGCCGGCTCGGGCGGCGCTGGGCCGTCCACCCGACAGCGAAGGCACAGCCGCCTCCTGGAGCTGGCCGGCGCCGCAGGCCCTGATGCGGTAGCGGCCCAGCTCACAGCCGAGCAGGCCGCCGCGCTGGAGATCATCGAGGGGAACCCGATGACCCTTCTGCACGGGGTTATCGCCAGCGGCAAGACCGAGGTGTACCTGGCCGCCGCCGAGCGGGCTCTCTCGAAAGACCTGCGGGTGCTGCTGCTCGTGCCCGACATCTCGCTGACGCCCCAGCTCGTCGAGCGAGTGCGCGCTCGGCTCAAGGCGCCGATCGCCATCCTGCACAGCCAGCTCACCGAGCTGGAGAGGGCGCAGCAGTGGTGGCGGGCCCGGAGGGGAGAGGCGCAGGTCGTGCTGGGCAGCCGGTCTGCCGTTTTCGCGCCGATCCCGAGGCTGGGCCTGATCTGCCTGGACGAGGAGGGCACTGCCTCGTACAAGCAGGACCGCACGCCGCGCTACGAGACCGGGTGGGTCGCGCGCCGCCTCGCCACCCTGGCGGGGGCCCGGTTGATCGCCGGCTCGGCCACACCAAGCGTGGTCACCTACCACGACGCGACACGCGGCGAGCTTGCGATCGCGGAGCTCAGAACTCGAGTCCGCGGTCGCGATGCTGAGGTCGAGCTCGTCGACATGCGTGACGAGGCGGCCGCAGGGAACCGGCAGCCGCTGTCGCGCCGGCTGGTCGAGGTGGTCGAGCGCACCCTCCAGAACGAGGAGCAGGCGATCCTCTATCTGAACCGGCGGGGGATGAGCACGTTCGTGCTCTGCCGCGACTGCGGCAAGTCGGTGCAATGCCTGGGTTGCTCGGTCGCGCTGGTTCAGCACGCGGAAATTGATGGACTGGTGTGTCACTACTGCGGTTACGCGCGCCAGATGCCGTCGGTGTGCGATCACTGCGGCAGCCGGAACATTCGCGGCATGGGCATGGGCACGCAGCGACTCGAGACGATCGCCAAGAAGTTGTGGCCGCGTGCGCGCGTGCTGCGCCTCGACAGCGATGCCGCGCGCGGACCCGATGCCTACTTCGACATCTGGGAGACATTCAGCGAAAGGCGCGCCGACATCCTGGTCGGCACACAGCTCGTGACAAGAGGACTGGACCTGCCCGCGGTCACCTGCGTCGGCGTCGTGGATGCCGACCTTCCGCTCCATTTCCCTGATTACCGCTCGGCAGAGAACACGTTCTCGCTGGTGGTGCAGGTCGCCGGCCGCGCGGGCCGTGACGGTCGTGCGTCCCGCGTGGTGGTGCAGACCAGCAACCCCGAGCACTACAGCCTTCGCTGTGCGTCGACAGGTGACTATGAAGGTTTCTATGCGGCAGAGCTGCCGTCCAGAAAAGCCTTTGTGTTTCCGCCATTTGCCGAGCTGGCGGTCCTCACGCGCACCGATGCAGACGATGCCCGCGCGGCTGCGTCCGCGCGTGAGGCGGCCGATGAGCTCGCCGGCGGGCTGCTGCGCGACGGGATTGAAGGCATTCGCGTGATGGGCCCGGCGCCCGCCTTCATCCATCGCCTGCGCGGAGAGTATCGATGGCAGCTCACCTTGAAAGGTGACGGGTTGGAGCGGGCCCGACACCTGGCCCCCCGAGGAAAGGGTTGGAGCTACGACGTCGATCCGGTGACATGAGGAAAATGAAGGGCGGTGTCTGAGCTGCGAGCGGTCGCGAAACGCAAGGCCGATGTACTCGCGTCGTTGGAGGGGCAGCAAAGCCTCTGGCTGGCGACCGCCGATTCGCTGGGCCGGCCCCACCTCATCGCAGTTTCACCGTGGTGGGATGGCACCGACCTGGTGGTCGCGACGATCGCCACGAGCCGCACCGCGAAAAACCTGGCGCCGGGCCGAGAAGCGAAGCTGGCCGGCGGCACCCCGGCCGACGCGATCGTGATCGACGCGCGGGTGATCGAGAGCCAGGCGGCAGAGGCAGCGCCGGATGTCGCCCAGGGCTTTGCCACAGCGATGGGATGGGATCCGCGGCAGGCGGGCAAGGGCTGGGCGTTCTACCGGCTGCGTCCAAGCCGGATCCAGGCCTATCGCGGCTATGAGGAGATCGAGGGCCGGGACGTGATGCGCAGCTCGAGGTGGTTGGCCTAAGCCGGCTTAACTCAAGCTCGCCCTGGGTAAAATCGATCTCGTGATCCGCTCCATCCTCAGCTTCGAGCACCCTGTGCTTCGGCAGAAGGCGAAGAAGGTGCCCCGCGTCGACACGTCAATCCAGCGATTGATCGACGACCTGTCAGAGACGATGCTTGACGCGCCGGGCGCGGGGCTCGCCGCGCCTCAGATCGGGGTCGGCCTTCGTGTGTGCGTCGTGAAGGGCGACGACAACCAGATCTGGGGGCTCGTCAACCCGGAGATCGTCAAGCACGACGGCGTGCAGGTTGGGTACGAGGGGTGCTTGAGCTATCCGGGGTGGGTGGGCGAGGTCGCACGTCACGAGACGGTGGTCGTCAAAGGGCGCAACCGCCACGGCAAGGAAGTTCGAATCAAGACGACCGGATTCACGGCGCGGGCCTTTCAGCACGAGCTCGACCACCTCGACGGCGTCCTTTTCATCGACCGGCTGACCAGCCTCGACACGCTGCGACGAGTCGAGGACCTCGTGGCCGAGGAGAAGGAGGCAGCTGTCGCCGCAGCTGCGGGCTAGGCGCTT
>DATARC010000056.1:0-9797 GCA_036264335.1 Candidatus Dormiibacterota bacterium | reverse complement strand
CAGTCGACCGAGCCCCGGCTGATCCGCAGCTCGCCCATCTTGCCGTGCTCGTTCGACACCACCATGACGATGTCCTTGCTCTTGAGGTCCATCCGCAAACCGCGACCGAAAGCGATCTCGACTTTGTACATGCGTTCACCTCGCTTGCGATGGCCGGCTCGCGCACCATGCTAGTTCGATCAGGCCGATCGACAAGTGCCCAGCCCAGGTCACACCGCGGGTGGCACTTCTGCCGATTATTGTCAAGCGACCATAGATAAGGGTGGCGGACTTGAGTGCGGGCAGCGCCCCAGGCTTGCCGATCTCGGCAGACTGCGGTTAGGCTGCCCGCAGCGTGAACTTTCTGATGGTCTTCAAGCCATTCTGAAAATCGACATCTCTGGAGGAGATTTCCAATGGCTCAGCTGACGCCGCCCGGCTGGTCGCCAGACGCCAACTGGTTCTGGGACGGCCGGGCCTGGCAGGACGCCATCTCGCCCGACGGCAAATGGCGATACAACGGGACGGCCTGGAAGCGATTCCGCGGTCAGCGCACCGCGATGCCCGTGGCGCCGCTGTACGTGGCCGCGCCTGGCGCGCCCGCCCCGGCGTTGGCCCCGATCGAGATGCCGTCCTGGGTCGCGCCGTCCGAGGTCGAGCGGATAGTCAAGGAGAAGCAAGAGGCGGCGGCGTATGCGGCCGCTCCCGTGATCCCGCCACCGCCGGAGCTCGACTGGCGCCAGGCGGGCCGCTACCTCAAGCACAGCAAGGACGAGCAGCCGGTCAAGGACTGGCAGGTGGGCGGGACCAGCATCGCCTACTTCATCATCTGCTACCTGCTGTGCTCCTTCGCCGGGATCATCTTCATCTGGCGCACGGCGTGGCGCCTCCCGACCAAAGTCGCGGTCACGATTGGGGCGTTCGCTCTCCCGCTCGCGATCTACTTCATCACGGTCGGCACCGGCCTGTTCCCGGGAATTGACTACCGCCGCTGAGGTCCGGCATCGAAGAGCCGGCGTGGGGTGACACCATTTTGGCCGCCGCATCGTTGTACAGCCGGTGGCGGTTCCCTGGCGAGGCCGCACGGGACCGTGCATTTGAGAATCCGGGGTCAGGGGTTGCTGAAGCGCTCAGCAATTCAAAGGAGGAGCTCATTGGTCAGAAAGTCAGTGCTGATCGTCTTGTTCGTGGCGGCGCTGTTCGCAGTCTCGGCGCCCACGACCGGCTTCGCGGCATCGGGCTACAACGGTGCGGCGGCAGCGGCTTACGCCGACACCTACTGGCAGACGTACAACCCGTCGTGGCCTTCCTTCGCCACCAGCGGTGGCGACTGCACGAACTTCGTCTCGCAGGCGCTCTACGCGGGCGGCATCGCGATGCGCTCATCGCCCCAGTACAACGGTGATGCCGCCTGGTACATGGTGAAGGTCAAGCGCCACTGGACCTACGCCGCCCCTTGGGTCAACGCCCAGGACAACAGTGTCTTCGCGCTTCAGCATCTGCCGGGCGTCACCCAGGTCGCGTCCTACTACGGCATCGCGCCGGGGCAGCAGGTCGCTGACAACGCCGCGCAGGGTGACATCGTGCTCTACGACTTCAACAACGATGGCGTTTACGACCACGAGGCGATCGTCGTGGCCAGCGATGGCACGTCGTGGGATCTGGTCGACGCGCACACCAACAATCGTTATCACGCGTATTGGACATTGGCTCAATACAACTCGAGCTGGGCGACCACCCGCATGGTCGTGCTGCACATCCCGCCAACCACCAGCTGAGCCCCCGGCCCGTAGACCTGGACATATGCAGGGCGCCCGATCGGGCGATCGAGCGTCCTGCAGCGTTCTACCTTAGAAAGGGTCCGCTGTGCCTCCGCTGAGATTTCTCAGCAAACCATAAGAATCCGTCCAGCCAGTTCAAAGGTAAGGGCCGCATCGTGTGGTCAAGAAATCCAATGTCGCACGATGCGGAGGTGAACTCGATGTCGCAGCAGTATCCGGATCCGGCAGAACCCCTCGCGCCGCGCGTGGAACCCACACCGGTGCAGAGCACGTACTGGGTGCCGCCGCCCCCTCCGCCGCCCCAAGCAACCTTCTGGGCGCCGCCCCCGCAGCCCCCTCGTTCGGAGCCGCACGTCGGGCGCTGGATCATCGTCGCGTTCCTCGTGGCCGCCCTCGCGGCCGGCGGCAGTGGCATCGGCGTCGGCTGGGGCATCGCCAACGCCCTCCGGCAGCCGTCGGCCGCCGTGCAGTCGCCGATTCCGATCGCCAGCCCGAAGCCGGCTCCCAACGGCGGCAACCTCGGCGCCAACGCCATCGCCGCCCTCGTCACCCCGGCGATCGTCGACATCAACACGATCACGACCTCCGGGCAGGCATCGGGTACCGGCCAGATCCTCACCTCCGACGGTGAGGTGCTCACCAACAACCATGTCGTCGACGGCTCGACGAGCATCAGCGTCGTCATCGCAGGCCACACTGGCAACTATCACGCGCATGTCATCGGCGTCGCACCTGCACGGGACGTGGCGCTGATCCAGATCGAGGGCGTGTCGGGCCTCCCGACCGTGACCCTCGCGGCCTCGTCCTCTGTCAAGGTGGGTGATGCGGTCGTCGCGATCGGCAACGCGCTCGGACTGGGCGGCGCCCCGTCTGTGACCACCGGCACCGTCACCGCGCTCGACCAAACCATCACCGCGAGCGAGGGCGGCAACAACTCCGAGCAGCTCACCGGCATGATCGAGAGCGACGCGCCAATCCAGCCCGGCGACTCGGGTGGCGCGATCGTCAACTCGTCAGGCCAGGTCGTGGGCATGATCACGGCCGGCGACGTGCAGGGCTTCCGCTCGCAGACCTCGACCACCAACTACTCGATCCCGGCTGACACCGCGATCTCACTCGTCAACCGAATCCGCTCCGGCGAGGCCGCCGCGGACATCGTGTACGGCCAGGTCGGCTTCATGGGTGTCTCGGTTCGCGACTCGACCGCGGGCGGCGCGCAGGTCGTGACCGTGCAGCCAAACTCACCAGCCGACTCCGCGGGAATCTCACCCGGCGCGATCATCACCAAGGTCGGCGGCACCTCGATCACCTCGAGCGCGACGCTCGGCACGGCGATCCGGTCGCACAAGGCGGGAGACCGCGTCTCGGTGACCTGGACCGACTCGAACGGCTCGCACACGACGACGATGACGCTGGCCGGCGTCAATCCCTAGAAGCTCGGCAAGAAGCAACTGCGGCGATGTTCACCCAGTGACGTCGCCGCACCTTGTCACAAAAGGTCCAGACACGGTGCTTAGACAGAGGTGATCGACGCCCAGCCCGCACTTCGCGCCATCGGCCTCAGCAAGGCCTATGGCAAAAGGTTGGCCGTGGATCGCCTCGACCTGCAGGTCGACCGCGGCGAGCTTTTCGGCTTCCTCGGTCCCAACGGCGCGGGCAAGACCACCACCATCCGCATGGCTCTTGGACTCATCGCCCCGACCAATGGATCGATCGAGATCCTCGGATTCGAGGTCCGCCACAACCGCTCCAAGGTCCTGCCTCGCGTGGGGGCCCTGGTGGAATCGCCCGCGCTGTACGGCTATCTCTCGGGCCGCAACAACCTGCGCGCGTTTGGCGACCTCCTGGGCGGCGTGTCGGAGAAGCGAATCGATGAGGTGCTCGGCATCGTCTCGCTGACCGGTCGCGACAAGGACAAGGTGAAGACGTACTCCATGGGCATGAAGCAGCGGCTGGGCCTCGCCGTGGCGCTGCTGAACAACCCCGACCTCCTCATCCTGGACGAGCCGGCCAACGGGCTGGACCCCGCGGGCATTGTCGAGATGCGCGACCTTTTGCGCAGCCTGGCCGCGGAAGGCAAGACGGTTTTCGTCTCGAGCCACGTCCTCAGCGAGGTGCAGCAGATCTGCACCCGCGTCGCGATCATCAACCACGGCAAGCTCATTCGCCTGGCGCCGGTGCACGAGCTGCTCGACTCGCCGGGCGAGTTCGAGGTCAAGGTGGATGATCCGGACGCACTCGTGGTTGCGCTCAAGCTACAGCCCTGGGGCCAGGAGGCTCGCGTGGAGCATGGCCTTGTCATTACCCGCGCGCCCGAGTCGCGTGGGCGCGACCTCATCGCCTTCCTCGTCCAGAACGAGCACCAGCCTGACTCCGTCGCGGAGCGCCAGCGCGACCTCGAGGACATCTTCCTCAGCCTGACGGGGGACTCATGAGGCGACCCAGCTTCTTTGGCACTCTGCGTGGCGAGACGATCAAGGTGTCGCGCCAGCTCAGCTTCTGGCTGATGATGCTGGGCGGCCTTGTGCTGCTGGGGATCACATTGGTCGCGATCCGCACGATCGGCAACCTTCCCGAGGTCGCGCGGACCCAACCGAGCTTGGCCATACGGCAACTGATGGACGTCTACGGGGCCATCTTCCAGGTCGGGTCGGGCATCGTTCTCTTGATCACCGGGTCGCGGCTCATCGCGATGGAGTACTCGTCGGGCACCATCCGCATCGCATATGCGCGCGGAGTCAGCCGCGTGCAGCTGCTGCTGGCGAAGATGGTCCTGCTCGCGCTCATCGGGGTGGGCATGTTGGTGGTCTACCTGCTCGTGGCGGGCGGCATCGTGGTCGCGCTCTACGCAGGGTGGACTGGCGGTCTGGCCGGCCTCGACCACCTCGACCCCGCCTTGAAGCAGGACTTCGGCTACTTGCTGCTGGTCCAGGGGATCAGCATGAGCATGGCCATTCTGCTGGCTGCGGCTGCCGCCGGGCTGGGGCGCTCGCTGGCCTTTGCGATGGCCGCCTCGCTGGCCTTCTTTCCGATCGACAACTTCCTGGTCGGCATCATGGCCCTCACGGCGCGCGCCACAGGCCACAGCTCGCCGTGGACGAACATCACCGAGTACCTGCTTGGTCCCAATCTCAACGCGGTGCTCAGCGCGATCGAGCCCGACCACCTGGGCCGCGCTGCCTTCCCGCCGCCCTTGAATCCGGTGGACGGGCAGCATGCGCTGCTGGTGATCGGGGCCTGGGCGGTGCTTTTTGCGGTGGTTGCTTTTGGGCGGGCCGTGCGGCCTGACGTGCTGGAGTAGACAAGGCCGTACTGCTAACCGGTATCCTTGTCGGGCTGTGCGAATAGTCGTCAAGGATCCCGGGGAGTTCGAGCAGGCGCTTCGGGACTTCCGCCGCAAGGTGCAGGAGCAGGGGCTCGTGCGCGAGATGCGACGCCGTTCGCACTACGTGCCGCCGTCGGAGGCCCGCAAGATCAAGAGCCTCCGCGCCCGGCGCCGCCGCACCCGCTAACCCGGAGGGGCGCCCCCGCTCGAAGCGACCATTCGTGCCCGAATGGCGCGCGTTCTTGCCCCACAATGCTCGATTCGTGCCCGAATGGCCGGTTGGCCGCGACCGGCGCTGCGGTTTGGCCGGCCCACCGAGCGAAGCCCCAAGCGTGCGATAATTACCGCGTTCGGTGATTACGGCGGAGGGGAAACACCCGTTCCCATTCCGAACACGGTAGTTAAGCCCTCCAGCGCCGATGGTACTGTCGGGGTAACCCGGTGGGAGAGTAGGTCGTTGCCGAGCGTTTATTAAGTCCCGCAGGCTCGCAAGGGCAGGCGGGACTTAGTTTTACACCTCGGACACTTCTCCCACGCTCTCCGCGTGCAGGTGCGGCAGCAGGATGTAGCACCTGATGCTCAGCAGCAACAGAAGGCCCAGCAGCGAGCTCAGCACGTCCAGCACGATCTGCCCGACCCCGTCATGGAACAACACGATCAGCACCGCCTCCGCGATGCAGGCCGCGGCCAGGATCGGCACGAACGTTCTGTCGTGAACCGCCATGAAGAACTGCACCAGCAGGTTGTCCAGCGATAGCGCGAGGCCGATCACGCCGACCGGCAGCACGTAAGGGGTCGCGTCGCGGAATGTGGGCCCGAACAGGATCAGCACCACGAGGCCGGGAGCTACCAGGAACACGAACAGGGCTCCCGCCCCCAGGGCCGTCAGGATGCCGGCGGATTGCGCCAGGATCCTCCCGGGGTGCTGCTCCTTGGCAACCGCCTCCACCACTCTCGGAAACAGCACCTGGCTGACGCTCAGCGTGAGAAAGAAGAGGATCGTCCCGATCTTGTTGAGCCCCCCGTAGATGCCGCCTGCGTGCGCGCTCAGGTAGTGCTCGGCCAGGATCACGTCCTGGTTGTAAAGAACCTGGATGCCGATGATTCCCGCGGCGGCCGTGAGGGAGAACCCGAACATCGCGCGCAAAGGCACCCGCGTCCCACTCTTCCCGAAGTGATCGCGCAGCGAGAACAGGCCCAGCCCAAAGCAGAACGCCAGGCCGGTGAAGACCGCGGCCATTGCACCCGACACCGCGTAGCCCGCTGTCAGCAACCCAAACGCCACGGCGGTGCGGATGATGAGCTCCAGGCCGAGGTTCAGCGACAGCGACGTGAATCGCTGCAGGCCCTGCAGGATCCCGCGCGGGATGGCCACTTGCCAGACCAGCGCGATCGAGAAGCCCAGGATCAGCACCGGTATGGCCGAGCCAAGGTGCTCGAATGCGGCGACCGGGCGCGCAATGAGGGTCGTCAACAGCACGGCCGCGAGGCCCGGGATCGCGACCAGGCGGATGGTGCGGGTCATGAGCGACCGCACGCCGGCGTCCCCCCGCGCGATCAGCGTCGCCGTGTAGCGCGCCAGCACCACGATGAGGATCAAGGCGGGCGCCGTGCCCACGGAATACACCGCGATGAGGAAGGCAACCTGGCCATAGGTGGCCGGCCCCAGCACGCGGCCGGCGATGGCGTGGTACACGAAACCGCCGATCCCGGCCACCAGGCCGCCGGCGAACAGGGTGAGATTTTGCCGGACCAACCGGCTCTCGCGAATCAGGGCCAGGCGCTGGCCGAGACTCCGTGGGGCGCCGGTCTGCACAGTCCTCGGCATTCTATCCGACGCTTCTGGGGCGTCCCTGCGGTGATAATTCGACAGCGATGCCCGAACCGTCGAAGCCCATGGTCTCGGCATTGGTTGTGGGCCATAACGACAAAGACCTGCTTCTCCAGTGCCTACGGGCGGTCTATACGACGGCGGACATCCCCGTCGAGGTGGTCGTGGTCGACAACGGGTCGACTGACGGCTCCGCCGCAGCTGTCACTTCCGAGTTCCCGGACGCCGTCGTCCTGGTGGAGAAGAAGAACCTTGGCTACGGGCGGGCCGCCAACATCGGCCTAGAGCGCTGCCAGGGCCGGTTCGCGCTGCTCCTGGATCCAGACGTCATAGTCAACAGCCAGACGGCCGGGCGCCTCGCGGACTTCCTGCTCACCCACGCCAACGCCGGCGCCGTGGGTCCGCGACTCCTGATGCCCGATGGCAAACGGGACCCTGACTCGCGGCGCGCGTTTCCGGTGCCCAGCACGCTTTTCTATCGCACCCTCGGGCTGAGCCGGCTGTTTCCGAAGAGCCCGCGATTTGGGCGCCACAACATGGGGCACCTCGACGAGTCGGACGTGCACGAGATGGACGCCGGGACGGCGGACTGCCTGATGCTCAGGATGGCGGCCGTCAACCGGGTCGGCTTCTTCGACCCGCGCTACTTCATGTTCGGCGAGGACGTGGACCTCTGCTACCGGCTGAAGCTGGGCGGCTGGAAGGTTTTCTACCTGCCGACCGCGACGGCCAAGCACGTGAGGAGGAGCGCGGCCTCACGGGCCCGCCGCGAGGAGAACTTCCAGCGCCACCGCGCGATGTGGACATATCACTTCAAGCACCACTCGAAGGACGTGTCGGCCTTCGGCAACGGCCTGGTTTGGGCGCAGATCTGGGGGCGGTGGGTGGCCGGCTCGGTCCGGGACTCCGTCACCAGGCGCGGCCGCAGTTCCTCGTAGGATCGATGGGGTATGTACCACCAGATTGCGCGGAACAAGCGCAACAGCATCATCGTGATCGGGCTGTTCATCGCTGTCTGGCTGCTCGCCGGGTTCGTGATCGGGGAATTCGGCGGCGGCGGGGTAACGAGCGCGATCGGCGGCGCTGTGATCCTCGGCATCCTCGGAGTTTGCGCAGCGCTCTACTCGTACTACCTTGGCTCGGCCACTGTGCTGTCGGCGGCGGGGGCGCATGAGGCGGATCGGGGCCAGTTCGCGCAGCTCTACAACATCGTGGAAACGCTGGCAATCGGCGATGGCATTCCGCCGCCGAAGGTCTACATAATCGAGGACCCGAGTCCCAACGCCTTCGCGACGGGCCGCGACCCGCAGCACGCTGCCGTGACGGTGACCACCGGCCTGCTCCAGATGATGAATCGCGAGGAGCTCGAGGGCGTGCTGAGCCACGAGATGAGCCACATCAAGAACTTCGACGTGCGGCTGCTGCTCGTCGTGACCACGATGATCGGCATGGCCGGACTCATCGCCAGCTTCGTGTGGAACGGAGCGTTCCGGTTCAGGAGCCGCGATTCGCGGGCCATGCTCATCATCCTGCTGGTCGGGATCGTGTTCACCCTCATCGCCGTGATCGTCGGGCCGCTCATGCAGATGGCGCTTTCGCGCCAGCGCGAGTCGCTGGCCGACGCGAGTGGGGTGGAGCTGACGCGCAACCCGGCGGGTCTGCTCAGCGCGTTGAAGAAGATCGCTGCCAACGAGCAGCCGATGAAGAACTTCAACCACGCGGTCGCGGCGATGTGCATCGACAATCCGAAGGAGCACCACGGCAGCTTCTTCAACCATCTGTTCGACACTCACCCTCCGATCGAGGAGAGGATCGCAGCGCTGGAGAAGATCGCGAGCGTCCAGCAAACCTAAAAACGACGTGGGTCCAAGCACTCACGACCGTCAACGGGCCGCTGTTTCAGTTGCATTCCTGGCCCTCGGCGTCGTGGCTGGCAGCCTGGTCCCCCGGCTGCCGGCCTTCAAGGATCACCTTCACCTCACGGACGGACAGATCGGATTCGCGCTACTCGTGATCTCCGTGGGCGCGATCGCCGGCGCGGGCATGGCGCGCGTGGTGCTCAGTCGAGGCAGCAGGGCGTGGGTGCGTGTCTTCAACGTCGTTCTCTGCTTGGCCTTGATTTCAACCGGAATGGCGGCGAGTTTCGCGGAATTGTGTGTCGCCTTCCTCGTGCTTGGAGCATGTGCAGGTTTCGTCGACGTGCTCGAGAACGCTCAGGGCGCAGATCTCGAAAGGGTGGCGGGCCGGCCCATGCTCAATGGATTTCACGGCTTCTGGAGTCTGGGCGCCGTAGGGGGCTCAATCGCGGCGGGCGTGGCCGCTTACCTCAGCGTGCCTCCGCTTGAGCACTTCGTCGTTGTGGCCTTGTTGGTGGCCGTCGTCTCGACCCCGCTGCTGCGTGCTCTGCCAAACACGACAGGCGGCGCGGAGCCGGCCGACCCGGCGACCACACGAAGGCTCATGACCCGCTCCGCTCTCCTGCTCGCAGTACTTGTATTCAGCGCGATCATCATCGAAGGCGGCGGCGCCGACTGGAGCCCGCTCTATCTGCGGGAGTACGGCCACGCCAGCCAGGGACTTGCGGCAGTCGGATTTGCAGGATTCAGCGTCGCGATGATGGCAGTTCGGTTTCAGGCCGATCGCCTGACAGCACGCACGAGCGCGACCGCGGTGGCTCGGCTCGGCGCCCTACTGGCAGCCGTCGGCTTCGGCATTGCCATCGCATTGCCGGCGGTACCGAGTGCGATCTTTGGGTTCGTGCTGGTGGGAACCGGAGTTGCTGTGTTGGTTCCGCTGGCCTTCAGCGCCGGCGCCAACCTGGGCCGCAGCGGCAGCGCGTTGACCTTTGTGGCCGCGGCAGGCTACGCAGGATCGATGGCCG
>DATARC010000046.1:0-11601 GCA_036264335.1 Candidatus Dormiibacterota bacterium | reverse complement strand
GCCTTACGCCGGGAGGATGAGGCCGCGTCCTTATCATCAACGCCTTGACATCGGAACAGCTCGGAGATCAGGCCGCCTGGCTCGACGACCTGCCGGACGAGCTGGCAGGTCACAAGCAGGTCCTGCGCCGCCTGCTCGCGGACGCGGAGTCTGATGAAAGGATGCGCGCCCTCCAGGTCCAGGGCTCGCTCGGTAGAGGCACAGCCGACAAGGGCTCCGACCTTGACATCGGCCTGGTGGTTGCCGATGAGGTGTGGCCCGAGATCGCCGGCGAGATGCCGGCTCTCATTAGCCGGCTCGGCGAGGTCACCGATGACTATTACCAGTTCGTGCCTGGCCCTGAGAACCCAGACGTCTTTCGCGCCTGGGCGCTCCTTGCGGACGGCATTCAGATCGATCTCTTGCTGATCCCAAGCAGCTTGCTGCTCGGTTCCGGCCCCGACGGCAGGACGCTTCTGGACCGAGACGGCAGGCTGATGAGGACCGACCATCCGATGCGACTCGCCGATCCAGCCGATGTCGCAAAGTGGGCTTTCCTGTGCTGGCAGAACCTGGCCGAGTGTGCGAAGTACCTCGACCGCGACCGGCCAGTCGCCGCCGCGGAGTGGTTGAACTCGGCCCGGCAGGCAACGATCAGCTGCTGGGCGGCTGCCCACGGCCTCGAGTACGCCGGCTACGCGAACGTCGCCGCCGCCCGCCTCGGTGTGAGCTGCCCGTGGCCTGAAGGCCTGGAGAAAACGTATTCGATTCCCGAGAGGGGTGCGGTCCTCGCCGCGGCTGCTGCGCTGGCCGATCTACAGGAGCGGACCGATGCGCTCTTGAGCGAGCGCCTGGCGATTCCGCCTAGGGCGCTTGCCCGCTGGGTGATTGGGCGGCTAAAAACGATCTGAGCAGCGCTTCTCTGCCGGGATATCCCGCAGGGTCTCCGTAATCGTCCGGGTAGCGAGTGCGCAGCTCCGCGTCGGTGGCAGCCACGACCGGGTCAACCTCGTACTGGCTGAGAGGAGTCCACGTCGAGGCGTCGTAGCTCGGCATCGACCTCAGCCGTTGTCCGGCCGCAGTGGCGTTGCCAACTGTCGCCCGTGGCCGGCCGGGAATCGTCGCATGCGACGTGGCGAAAACGCTGTCGTCGAGCTCTTCGATTGGGAACCGCGCGGCCTTCAGGGCCGTCTTGAATCGTGCAAGAACAGCGTCGGGGTCGGCACAGAAACGGTCATACCCGAAGACCACAGTGCGATCCCGCGGCAGCAGGAGCGCCGCTTGATAGTGGCGATTCCAAAGCGCGGCCGCAGCGACGGCGCCCGGGTCCACCCAATCGAGGCCGGGTTCGTTGCCAGGCAACAACGAGATCGTGCCCAGCCGTTGGAGGCTCTGAATTGTCCCGGTGTAATGGCGCAAGGTGAGGACGAAAAGCGCGTCCGGAAAGATCTGTGCGAGCGCCGATCCGACCAGAACGTTTCGTGGCGAGGAGTCGCAGAAAGCCGAGCACCCCGCGGTCTCGGCCGCTCGGACGATGAACTCCGCCGCATGCTGCTGCACCTCTCGCACGTACTGGGCCTGGTACGGCTCCCACCCAGGCGGAACCAGCCCCGCAAGCGCCCCCTTGAGCTGAATCGGCAATGTTCCCAGGGCGAGGTAGAGCGCGCGATATTCGCCTGCGTTCAATACGGACCTGGCGCTCCCGATGTAATTGCCGGTCATGGTGGTTCCCGTACGCGGAGAGCCCAGCACAAAGATCGGTCTGATGGCCATCAGCGTGGAATTGTCCGGCATGGGCGCTCGCGAATGAAATTCCACTAGCATCAGCGCCCACGATGCAGCGCTCCGGACCGTCCTCCATGATCCCGATCAACCCATTCGACAAGCGCGCGCGGCCAGATCCCTATCCCGTCTATCAATACATGCGCACGGTCGAGCCCATCCATCGAAGCCAGGTGGGCTACTGGATCCTGACTCGTTACGACGACTGCCGCGCGGTGCTCGAAGATCCACGCTGGAGCCATGACGCAGACCGCATCCTCGAGCCTACGAGGCGCGAGTCGGATGCGGTCGACCCGACGGTGAGGCTGCTGCGCGCAAGCATTGCGTTCAGCGATCCACCAAAACACGCACAGCACCGCCGGCCACTCGAGGCGTCGATCAAGACGGCCCTCAGGGCAAAAGCGCCCCGCGTCAAGACTGTGGCTGAGGGACTGGTGACGCTGATGCGCGAGAAGGGGGCCGGCGCGGATCTGATTCGGGACTACGCAACGCCGCTTCCCGTGGTGATCCTCACCGACCTGCTTGGCATTCCGGCGACTGACAGGGTCCAGGTTCAGCGCTGGGGCCGAGAGCTGGCTTCGGGCCTGGACCCGGCGATTCGGGCTCAGGGCATCGTTCGAGCCGGAGCCGCGGCGACTGCGATGGTCGAATACATGCTGGAGAGAATCGAGGCCGCGAGGCGCGTGCCGGACGCCAGCTTGATCAGCCAGCTTGCGAGCAAACCCACGAAATTGACGACGTGGGAGCTGATCGCGGACCTCACGGTCTTCCTGGTCACCGGCATCGAGACCGCAACGGGCTTGATCGGCAATGCTCTCCTGGCCATCCTTCGCAACCAGGGTGAGCTGGAGAGGATCAGGGCCGAACCGGAGCTGCTTGACACGGGACTCGACGAGCTCATCCGATTCGACGGTCCACTCCATCTGACAGCACGCGTGGCGACCGAGAACATCGAGGTCGCCGGCGTCAAGATTGCGCAGGGTGAGCAGGTGCTGGCCTTGCTGGCTGCCGCCAATCGCGACCCCGCGCGCTTCAAGGAACCCGATCGGCTCGACCTGGCCCGAAGCGACAATCCCCATCTCGGTTTTGGTGCAGGCACCCATAAGTGTTTCGCGGAGCCACTGGCCAAGCTCCTCTGCCGGGCGGCGATAACGACTCTGCTCGAGGAGCTTGACGGCCTCGCGCTCGACGGCGACCCGCAATGGAATGACACGGTGACTCTGCGCGGCTTGAGCCGGCTGCCGGTCACCTTTAATCCGTGAACCAGGCGCCCCGCCCGAGTCCAGGGATCCTCGGACTCGATGGGTTCTGGTGGCGGCAGGCGACGGCGGATGACGCTCCCACGTTCGAGGCGCTCGCCGCCCGTGACGGCAACCGATCGCTGTTCAACCTACCCGCCTCGGAGGACGAGTTTGCAGCCCGCATCGGAAGGCCCGGCTTCCGGCGCGCAATGCTGTGCTTCAACGACCGAGGCCCCGTTGGCGCCGCCGCGACCACGCTGCGGGATCAGAGAAGCCTCAACCTCCAGCTCATGTGCTTCTTCAATAAGCCGGCGGAAGCTGTGAAGCCCCTGGCGGTTTACGTCCGTCATGTGTTCTGGTCATCGCCGTTGCACCGCGTGTACGTTCAGCTCCCTCTGCTTGCTGGGGCAACTGCGTACATCCGCCTTCTCCTCGGGTCAGGTTTCCAACAGGAGGGGGTGGTGCGCGGACACGCATACGTCGACGGCCGGCCGCGCGACGTTGCGGTGATCGGCCTGCTGCGAAGGGATTTTGAGGCCTGGTGCCGGGAAAACGAGCTACGGCTGGCCCTCTAGGCCTGGGTCTGTCGGGGTCGTGGATAGACCTCGAGCCCCTGAGCGAGGCGAACGCGCACGAGCTCGAGCTGCTCTATGACGAGCGCGACGTCCTGCCGTCAATGGGCGCCGGCGGGCGCAGCAGGTCCAGCTCCACGGCTCCGCCGATGCTCCTGCGGAGCCGCCGCGATGGTGAGGCGGTGGGAGTAGTCGAGAACCATCCGCTGCCCGGGAACGTGGCGGTTTTCGTCGTTCACATCGCCCGCCAACGTGGCCTGGCCGGGTACGGATTCGAGGCGGCGGTCCTCTACATCAGTCACCTCTTCGACAGCGGGGCGCGCCTGGTGACCGCGGAGGTGCTCGAGTTCAACCGGGAGATGAACGCCATCCTCAAGAAGGTCGGCCTTGTCCCGCAGGCACGACTGCGTGAGCACGTTTACGCGGGAGGCCGGTTCTGGGACGTTCTCGTCTACTCCTTCGATCGCGCGGAGTGGGTGCGGATCATCGCTCCCTATCGCCAGCGGTTTGGTCGCGGCTAGCGGGAGTCCCTAGCCGGTCTCGCTAGGCGCTGGCCGTTTGAGGCCGGCCGACCAGTGTCTCGATCTCATCGCAAGCTCTTCCCACGCCGTCTTCGCCGGCCATGGCAGCTGCGAGCGCTCGCGCGCGCACGCCGTACCTGGGGTCGTTGGCGACTCCGTCGACGGCTTTTGCCAGGCGCTCCACGGTCAGGTCGTTGAACTTGATCGTCCTGGCCACCCCAAGCGCTCGGACGCGCGTGGCGTTGTACCACTGGTCGAAGCTGGCCGGTATCGCGACGGCGCCGAGGCCGTGCCGGATGGTCGTGATGGCAGTGCCGATCCCGGAGTGGTGGACGACCATCGACGCCCGCGGTAGGAGCCGGCTGAGCGGTATGTAAGGCCAGGCGGCGATCCCGGTGTCCAGGATGAGGTGCGTCTGGGTACCGAGAATCTTGTCTGTCGACGCGCCCGTCAGGATTATTCCGCGGCGACCACACGCCTGGATCGCCTGCTGGGCGACTCGCGCGTAGCCGACGGTGTCGCGCTCTTCAGCCGTGCTCGTGGTCACCACGACCGGCGCGGGACCGTCGTTCAAGAACCGCGTCAGCTCTGGTGGTTCGCGCCAGCCCTCGGGCTCGTCCCATGGCGTGAATCCTGTGACCTTGACTTGAGGTGGCCAATCAGGCTGTGGTGGGCTGTAGACGGGAGAGCTCATGACCAGGCACAGGTGCGGCGACAGGCCGCCTGGGGTGAAGAGCTTGTTGGCGGGTATCCCAAGGCTGGCCACCGCCGCGCTGATCGCGTCCTGACCGAGGTACCGGATTCCATAGCGGTAAACGCTCCAGGTCAGGCGGTTGAGCCACCGGCCGGGTGGAGTCGGCAAGGCCGGCAGCCAGTGAGGCTCAGGAACGGTGTAAGAGCTTGGGATCAGGCCTGGAAACACCGTCAGCGTCACCCAAGGCATATGGCGCTCGGTGCCGACGACCGCGGTGGCGATCTGGTGCGGCGTCGACAGGATGACGTCGGCGCCGTTGCACGCTCTGTCGAGCACCTCGACAGCACCTTTGAGAAATGGCGTGTAGTGCCTTTCGATCCGCGCTTTGGCAGCGGCGGCGCTGAAATCCGTCGACCGGGCGTCCTCCGGCGGGTCGGGCATCATGTGCACGGTCTCGATTTCGAATCCCTGATTGATGACCCGCGCCCGGAGCTTGGACGGCACGACAAAGACCACCGAGTGGCCGCGCTGCTTGAGCCCGTCGGCGATTGGAAACATCGGATGGAGGTCGCCAAGGGAGCCGAGAGTGGTCACCACGATGCGGGCCATGGAAGGTTTCATGGTATCGACACGCTCGTCGAGAAACGGATTCCGCGGAAGGCTTGAATCTCCTTCCGGTTCTCGATAGACTTTGCGCGCACTATCAGCCGGCGGGTTATTCAGGGAGGGGCAGGATGGCCGCAGGGACCCCAAAAGTTCCGACGCCTAGCGAGTTCGCCAAGTTACGTAAAGCTCTCAAAGGTCCCTCTCAGGCTCCCAAGCTGAAGGGCATCTCAGCCAGGCCGACGGCCGCTGAGTTCATCAAGGTCCGCAAGGCGCTGAGGTCGCCGTCGGTGGCGAAGTCGACGCTGAAAAAGCCGCTGACTCGGGCGTCGGCCGCCCAGTTCATGCAGCTCCGCAAGGCGCTGAAAGGACCATCGCAAGCGCCAGCGGTCCATATGTCTCCATCGACCCTGAAGACCAAGTAGATGCTTTTGGCAATCAGCAAGGAGGACGATTCGTGATCAACAAGAAGGAGCCGACGGCAGCCAACGAGGAGCTCGACGAGCTTCGTGAGCTCGTAGAGAACAGCCCCGAAGTCGGAGCCGGTCCGGCGTCAAACACACAGAGCCGCCGCAACCTGTTGAAGCTTGCTGGCGCAGCGCTCGCGGGCGCGGCCGGCGCAGCTGCCCTTCGTGTCATCCCGGCTGCCGCCAGCGACGGCCAGGCCGTGCTGCAAGGCTGCCTCAACCTTGCCGACTCTACGACCACCCTCACCTCGCCAGGTACCAACCAGGGCCCTATGTCCCAAACCGGGCCGGCGTTCATCGCCCGATCGTCGGCTGGGCTTCGTGGCGCGGGTTACTACGCCGCTGACCGCAACCAGTCGATTGGCGTTCTGGGCCTCAGCAAGAACGACATCGACATATTTGGTCCGGACCCGCTGGCCCCAGGCCCCGGCACCGGAGTCATGGGCATCATCGATAGCGGCATCGCAATCGAAGGCGACGCCAATACTGGTGTCGGTGGCCGCTTCTTGAGCAACACCGGTTACGACGTTCAGCTGGGCGCCCTTGCCGGCGATGCCGGCATCGTTGGTTCAGGCCGGCTGGCCATGATCGGGCGCGGTGACGTGGGCGGTACGGCCCCAAACTGGGCCGCCAACTTCTACGTTCACAGCTCCATCGGCATCCTCAACTTCCAGCACGAGCTGGTGCGCGGCAACGACTCGTCGATTTGGGCGTCCAGGTACGACGACACGAGCCCGACGAGGACCAGGTGGAAGCGGATCAACGCCGTACGCGTCGATACCGCCGACGGCTTGGGCCATCCCTTCACGCCCTACCGCGTTTATGACAGCCGGGCCCACGGGGCAAAGAAGGCCGTTGGTTCGACGACGACTGTTCCGGTGGCCGGGCAAGGCACTGGGAACTCGGCCATACCAGCAGACGCGATCGCCGTCATTGGCAACCTGACCGCGACCGGTTACACGGCACCTGGATTTCTGGCGCTTTCGCCAAACGGCGTCACGGTGGGCACCTCAAGTGTCAACTTCATCACCGGCCAGGCAGCCATCGCGAACAGCTTCGTCGTGGGGCTGGCCGGTGGAGCGGTGCAGGTGAAGGTGGCGGGCAGTGCAACCCACTTCATCATCGACATCACCGGATACATGCAGTAAGCAAACGAAAGGCTCGAGGGAGGGGGCGCCGCGTGGCGCCCCCTTTCTTTTTGTCTAGAAGGCCTTTCTGATCAAGAGACCGAGAAGCTCCACGTCCGCAGCACGCCGTTGACTGTCACCGTCACCACGTACGTCACGCCGGCCTTCAGTGGGGCCTGCGGGATGACGATCACGCCGCCACGCCACTTCAAGTAGCTGCCCACCGCCGCGTTGCGCGAGTCGATGACACAGTGCGCGAGCGGCGTGCCGTTGCCGGTGAAGGTCGAGCCGGCTGACGCGGTGGTCGACACATTGCCGCCGACCTCGACGAACACCGGCAGTCCGACCGTACCGCTGTACCCGCACTGCGGAAGCGGGTCAGGGGACTCGTTGCCGCTGTAGGTGGTGAGCGGAACGGTCTTGCCATTGCCCGGCCAGAACACGGGGTACGCACCGCCTGAGAAGGAGTTGCCGCGGCTGGTGTCGAGAGTGAAGCCTGCGCTCCACCCGGACAAGGACTTGCGGTAGGCGCCGAAGCCGGTCGACGTCCAGCGGGGATCCATCATCGCCATGGCGTGAAACGGGGCGGCCATCCACCAGTCGATCGCCGAGGAGTCCGAGGCGCTGGTGGTCGAGCTGACGGCGATGTTGCCGTCGTTGCCGGCCGTGGCGCCCGCGGTGGTGTAGTAGGGCGTGCCGGGTGTCTCGGTATGGGAGGCCAGGTTGTTCATGACCATCCACTTCGAGTGCAGGTAATCGCCGGCGCTCCAGGTCGCGTTCTCGGTCACCTTGGGCAGCCCGGCGGTTGATCGCCAGTAGTTGAGGCGCGCGAGCCACGGCGGGGCAGGGCAGACGTTGTCGACCGGAGGCGGTGCGGCAGTGATCGACGGCGCAGGGCCGGCGAACCAGCCGACCACATCCATGATCACGTCCGTGCAGCCGTTGCCGTTGCCGATGTCGACGCTGCCGGTGGGTCCGACCTGCACGATCGTCGGATTGGGCACCGTGCCCCCCTGCGCCCAGTTCACATCAGAGGTCGCGGGCCGAGCCGCGGTGTCAGGCCATGCGGAGAGCGCTCCCGCGGTCGTGGTGTTGGTCACGGTCAGGTTGGCCACGATCGCGGTGGGCGGGTTGGGGTCGGTCATCGCGGGCACGCCGCCGAGGCCGGCCACGCCGACCGCCCGTCCCGCGTTGGGTCCCCAGGGCAACGTGATGCCACCGGTGCCGACACGGCTGTCGAGAATGCGGGAGGGCGTGACTGGCGTAAACCAGCTGCCCGTGCCACCCGGCGTGGCATCCGTGAACCAGCCGTTCACGTCGACGATGACCTGGGTGGCTCCGGCGGGGTTGAAGATGCTCACCTTGCCGCCCGTCCCGACTCCGACCATCACGCGGTTCGGGATCGTGTCGCCGGCGTTGAAGTTCAGGTTTGACACGTTCGGCCTCGCGACTCCGGTGGGGAAAACAGTCAGGAAGCCCAGCGCGGTGGGGGAGGTGGCGGTCACGTTCAAGACCACGGCGCTGACCCCGCTTGCCGGGACGCCTCCGGTTCCGGTCACCTGCAAGTCGAATGTCTGGCCTGCTGTCAGCGCACCGACCCCGGTTCTCGTGTCCAGCAGCCGCGCCGGGACCAGAGGGTTGAACAGTCCATCGGGGCCAGGCGACACGTCAGGGGTGGAGTAGTAACCCGCCACGTCGAAGATCACGTCGGCGGATCCTCGCGGGTTATAGGCGCTCACGGCGCCCGAGCCCAGGCCGACGGTGACCAGCTTGGCCACGGTCTGGCCCGCGACCCAGTTGAGGTTGGAGGCGACGGGGAGGGCCACGCCGGCTGGAATCACGGTCAGGAAGCCTGGCGCTGTGGTGTTGGTAGCCGTCACGTTCAGCACGACTGCGCTGACCGAGGTGAGGGGCACGCCGCCCTGGCCCGCGATCGGCACGTTCAGGGTCGTGCCTGGGCCGAGCGGGCTGCCCGATCTCGTATCGAGGATCCGGCTCGGGGTGAGGGCGTGAAAGGTCCCGCCCAGCGCCACGGCTGCGCCGGCTTCTTGAACGTGCAGGGCGGGGAGGGCGGCTGCCAGCACAGCGCCGGCGAGCACCCGGGCGAGGCTCGGCCTCACCCCAAAGATTGACCTGGGCACTCTCAGGCTTAACGGGGGACGGCGGCTTCTCTTGTCCTCAGGAGGCTCCGGGGGGCCTGGCTTACCGCGTCCCGGGTGTGGGTGACGGGCCCGGGAGTACGGGAGCCCGCGTCGCGGTGGGGACGGGGGACGCCTGGAGTGCCGGCACTCGCAACACGACCGGTCCGACGATGGCGAAGTTCTGGGTCACCCAGTTTGGAATGCCACCGGGCAGGGGAGTCGTGAGACCCTGGTTGGAGCCCCAGACCACGTTCGCCTGGTTGGGATCCGGGGACGCCCCCGAGTAGTCACCCCAGCGGCACGGTTCGCCGTGACCGGTGTGGTTGCAGGTGAAGTCGCTGTCGCCGGCCGTGCTCGTGGCGAGGACGATCTCGCCCGGGTCCATCTGACCGGCGGCGGTCCAGCTCAGCCGGCCCTGGGTGGCGATGACGGGATCAAGGCTCGCGCTCGAGCGGTTGTAGAAGATCACGGCGCCTTGCCCGTCTGAGCGCGGCGAGATGGCAGCGTTGTACACGAAGTCGGTCGAGCTCTTGATGTCGCCTTCTTGAACGAGCGTGGGGGCGGCAGACACGACCTTGATCTCGTACCAGGTGACCTTGGAGCGCCCTCCAGTTCCATCGACTGTGTGCTGCGTGTAGATCCCTGTAATCGGGTCGCCGACGGCTTGCGTCAATCGCCCATCGAGCGTGTCGAGCCCGACGCTTGCGCCCCCGGGATCGGGTGCCGGAAAGGGACTGGCGTAGCTGTTTACGCTCAAGTCAGCATCGGCATGAAGTACGCCAAGGCTGTCGACGTGAAACACAGCCAGCTGGTTTTCCGTCGCGGGCGGTGGGCCGGGAAAGTAGGCCGAGACGACGTAGCCGTCGGCGGCGTTCGTGCTCGTGTTGACCGGGACCGGCGTGAAGGTGAGTGTTGCACCGTCTCCGTTCTTGAGCGGCGTCGCTGCGGAACCCGCCTGACTCACAGCGGGCGCCGTACAGGTGGCGACCCCGGGATTGGGCGTCGGCATCCAGGTGATCTGGGCGGTGACGAAAGGATTGAGGCCAAGGTCGCTGAAGTTGTTGGTGCCCACCAGCATGTATTTGCTGCTGTGGCCGAGCTTGGGGTAGTCGGATAGCATCCCGGGCGTGGCGACGCTGAAATTGCACCAGCCGCTGACGAGGTCGCTAGGATCCGGCGTCTTCGACCAGCCGAATAGGAACTTGTCGTTGCCGGGCTGGCACTCGAGAACGGCATACAGCCACCTCTGCGAGGCGGAATCCCACTGGATTTGGGGATCACAAAGGGGCGTGGTCGTGGGGCTCGCGACGCCCAACCAGATATAGAGCGTGGCTATGGCGGCCAGGCTGAGATCGCTTCGGTTGTACACGCCGATCACCGAGTTGACCATCTCGACGTAGTGGTTGGGCCCGATCGATCCTGTCGTATCCGGAGGTGAGCTCTGGAATGGGGTGTTGTCCGTCGCGTTCAGGCCCGACACGTTCAAACCGTTGTAGACGGCGTTGAGACTCCTGGCCGCAGCGGGTATCAGCAACCGGCTGGCTGTGGGTTTGAGGCGGCTGCGCAGGGTTCGCCGTATGGGGAGGCGAGGCTTGCTCAACCTCGGCGGCGCTGAAGCGGGTCTGGCCGCCGCTCTCGGAATGTGCGGATGGGCCGCCGCGGCCGGATACGGCACCGCTCCCGTGGTGAGGAAGAGAACAGCCGCCAGGACTCCAGGTAACGCCTTTCTCGCCACTGGGACAGCAATCCATCCTACCTCGCGCCCAAGAATTTGCGCCACGGGGGGCGGCGGTTTCTCTTGTCGACCGGAGGCTCCGGAAGTCCGTCTTAGCGAGTACCGGAAGATCCCGGTGGCGCGACGAGGGCCGGATCCCTCGTCGGAGTGGGCACCGGTGAGGACGGAATTGGCGCCGTTCTCGTCACGATCGGACCCGCGATGGCGAAGTTCCAGGTCACCCACGCCGGGTCGGCCTGGTTGGGGAAGCCAGGAGGGGTGGTCAGGGCCTGGTTCGAGCCCCACACGACGTTGGGGTTCGAGGGGTCGGGCGAAGCGCCAGAGTAGTCGCCCCACCGGCAGGCGGCCGTGGTCGTGTTGTTCGGGTAGCCACACGTGAAGTCGTTGTCGCCGGCCGCGCTCGTGGCGAGCACGAGCTCGCCAGAGTCCATCTGGCCCGTCGGTGTCCAGACCATGCGCCCTTGCGAGGCGATCACGGGATCGGTGAGCAGGCCTGAGCGGTTGTAAAAGATCACCGCTCCCTGGCCATCGCCCCGCGGCGAGATGGCGGCGTTGTACACCCATTCGGTCGAGCTGGTGATGTCGCCTTCTTGAACCTTGGTGGCGACCCCCGCGGCGATCCTGATCTCGTACCAGGTGACCTTGGAGTGGCCGCCGGTGCCGTTCACCGTGTGCTGCGTATAGATCCCGGTTGCCGGATCGCCAACCGCCTGGGTCAAGCGCCCGTCGAGCGTATCGA
>DATARC010000031.1:0-4035 GCA_036264335.1 Candidatus Dormiibacterota bacterium | reverse complement strand
TTGGCGGAGGGGCAGGGATTTGAACCCTGGATAGGCTTGCACCTATAACAGTTTTCAAGACTGTCGCCATCAACCGGACTCGGCCACCCCTCCGTGCGCACCACGGATTCTAGGAACTCAGCGCGCCCCGATGACCTCCAGCCCACCCATGTATTGCCGCAACGGCTCGGGCACCGAGATCGTCCCATCCGACCTCTGGTACGTCTCCATGATGGCGTCGATGGTCCTCGTGAGTGCAAGACCGCTCCCGTTGATGGTGTGCGCGAAGCGGGGCGGCGCACCCCGAGCCGGCCGGTATCTGATGTTGGCGCGCATGGCCTGGAAGTCGTTGAACACCGAGCACGATGACACTTCGAGGTATCGGTCGAGACCCGGACACCACGCCTCGAGGTCGTACTTCTTGTACTGCGCAAACCCCATGTCGGCGCTGCACATCAGCAGCGTTTGGTGGTGCAGGCCCAGGCGCTGGAGGATGTCCTCAGCGTCCGCCGTCAGCTTTTCGAACTCATCCATCGACGCCTCGGCGGTCGTCACCTTGACGAGCTCCACCTTCGAGAACTGGTGCAGCCGTATGAATCCGCGCGTGTCCTTGCCCGCGGCGCCCGCTTCCGAGCGAAAGCAGGGTGAGTAGGCCACGTACTTCAAGGGCAGTCGCTCGCCATCCAGAATCTCCTCGCGGTGGTAGTTGGTGACGGGCACTTCGGCGGTCGGCACCAACCACAGGTCGTGACCCTCGACCTTGAACGCGTCGGCGCCGAACTTGGGCAGGTTGGCCGTCCCCGTCATGGAGGCGCTGTTCACCAGCACTGGCGGTTGCACCTCCGTGTAGCCGTGCTCGCGCGTATGGACGTCGAGCATGAACTGCACCAGCGCGCGCTCCAGGCGCGCCCCCTCCCCCAGAAGAAAAGCGAAACGCGACCCGGCGACGCGTGCCGCGTGCTCGAAGTCCATGATGCCCAGCGCCTCGCCGAGGTCATAGTGCGTGCGCGGCGCAAAACCCAGCTCCGGCTTAGAGCCCCACTCGCGCAGGACCACATTGTCGGCTTCGCTCTCCCCCACGGGAACCGACTCGTCAAAGATGTTTGGGACCCGCAGCAGCAGATCGTCTAGCCGCGCTTTGATCGCATCCGCCTCCGCGAGCTCAGCCTTCGCGCTGTCGGCCATCTCGCGCAGCCTTTCCTTGAGCTGCTCGTCGCGCGTCTTGGCGAACTCCTTGGACAGCCGGTTCTGCTCGGCCTTTATGGTCTCAGCGGCGTTCTGATGGGAACGCCACTGGCGGTCCAGCTCGAGGATCTCGTCAACCGGCGCGTCCTCTTTCTTCAGCGTCGCGGCGCGACGGACCCGCTCGGGATCTTTGCGAATGAGCTCGAGCGGCAGCAAGCTACGACTCCGCTTTCATGACCGGAAACAGGATCACGTCGCGTATCGACGGCTGGTCGGTCAGCAGCATCACCAACCTGTCGATCCCCACCCCGAGGCCGCCACACGGGGGCAGTCCGTACTCCACGGCGCGCAGAAAATCCTCATCCATCGGGTGCGCCTCAACGTCGCCCGCCGCGCGTTTCGCCGCCTGCCCCTCGAAACGCGCCCGCTGATCCACCGGATCCGTCAGCTCGGTGAACGCGTTCGCATATTCGCGCCCAAGGATGATCAGCTCGAAGCGCTCCACGAACCGAGGGTCGTCCTTTCGCGGCCGCGCCAGCGGCGAGATCTCGATCGGATAGTCGATGACAAACGTCGGTTGCCGCAGCTTGGGTTCGACGTGCTCCTCGAACAGGTCGTTGAGCTCGTAGCCCACCGCCTCGCGTCCGGTGAACTCGAGCACGAGGTCCGCCATTCGCGCTCGCCGGTACGGAGGTGTGAGGTCGACCTCCTCGCCCTGATAGGTGGTCGCGAGCGGGCGACCGGCTGACTCCGCCGAGGCCACGAAAAGGTCCTCGACCAGCTTCATCACGTCGTCGTAGTCCGCGTATGCCTCGTAGCACTCCAGCATCGTGAACTCCGGGTTGTGTCGTGGCGACAGCCCCTCGTTTCGAAACACGCGACCCACCTCGTAAACGCGCTCGAGCCCTCCCACCAGCAGCCGCTTGAGGTGCAGCTCCAGCGCAATCCGAAGATAGAGGTCGCGATCGAGCGAGTTGTGATGCGTGAGAAATGGCCGCGCGTGCCCGCCGCCGGGCACCTCCTGCAGCACTGGCGTCTCCACCTCGACGAACCCACGCTGGTCGAGCAGGCGCCGCAGCGCAGTGATGATCCTGGTCCGCGCTCGGAACACCTCGCGCACCTCGGGGTTCGCGATCAGGTCGACGTAGCGCTGGCGGTAGCGGATCTCGATGTCCTTGAGCCCGTGCCACTTCTCGGGCAGCGGCCGCAGCGCCTTCGTCAACAGCTGCACCGAGCGCACCTCGACGGTCGGCTCACCGCGCCGGGTGCGAAACATCGGGCCCTTGGCGCCGATCACGTCGCCCGGGTCCAGCTCGGAGAACAGCTCGAACGCATCGGGCCCAAGAATGTCGCGGCTCGCGAAAAGCTGGATCCGACCAGCCCCGTCCTGCAGGTCGGCGAACGCGGAACCGCCGTGCAGGCGCTTGACCATCAACCGGCCCGCGACCTGGACCTCCTCCTCGTTCCGGTCGCCATCACCGAGATGGGCGCGCGCCTCGACCGTGGTGTGTGTCGGCTTGAACCCGCGCGAATATGGATCGACGCCGGCCGCGCGAAGGCGCTCGAGCTTTTCTCGGCGATCGACCATCTCCTCGGGGACATCGGCGTCCTTCGATTCCGTCACGGGCAAAGACTAACGGAGCCATCACCATCAACCCAGCTGGCGTGGCAGCGATGGCCGGGGTTCCCCCGGCCATAACTTTGTCTCACCTCACATGAATCGTCGCGGGGAGAAACTAATTCTCAATAAATCCGATCGATTTTCGGAAGGAGAGCATGAGAGGGAACCCGCGGTTCCCTTTCATTACAGCGCTATCTCCTGGTCCTCGGCTGCCGGGAAGGCGTCGATGTTGGCGCCCCCCGCGGCGCGATGGTTGCCCAGCGCCTCCTCGATGAGGCCGTCGATGTCGGTGTCCGAATGCACAGGATCGTGGTGGAAGAACGCCAGCTGTTTGGCTCCTGCCTGCTCGGCGAGCTTCAGCGCCTCCTCGTACGTCGAATGCCCAAAGCCGGCGTGGGTCTTGTACTCCTCCCGGCTGTACTGGGCGTCGTGGACGAGCAGGTCCGCGTCCTTGGCCCAGGTGGCGAGGTCCTTCAGGGACCCGTTCTCGTTCTTGGCGAAAAGCGCTATCTCGTTGTCAGTGGCAAACGCGAATCGGGTGTCGCCCTCATCGATCCGGTAGCCAAACGTCGGAATCGGATGCATGAGGAGGTGAGGCGTGATTCGCAGACCTCCAACTTCGAAGGTCTCACCAGGATTGCGCTCGATGAACTCCATCTCGGCCGGCATGTGGTCAAGGCGCACCGGAAAATACGCCGGGTCCATCTGGTCGGCGAACGCCGCTTGGAGCGATTTGGCCGAGCCCGACGGCCCCACGATCGTCAAGTGCGTGCCGGGAACGAACGCGGGCAGAAAGAACGGGAAGCCCTGGATGTGGTCGAGGTGCGTGTGAGTGATGAGGAGGTGGGCCTGGAGCGGCTCGGACTGATTCAGCCCGCTGCCCAGCTCCGCGATGCCGGAACCGGAGTCGACGATGATGAGGTTGTTGTCGCGGTCGCGGACCTCGAGGCAGGTGGTGTTGCCGCCATACCTCAGGGTTTTTCGCCCGGGCGTCGGCCGGGTGCCCCGCGTGCCCCAGAACTTGATCCTCAACGGGGCGACGCCCCCTCGTATACGCGCTTGGTGATGAACACGTCCAGAAGATCGGCGTCGAGCTTGCCGTCGGCGGCTTCGCTCTTGAGGATGTCGAGCGCTTTGACGGCGGGAACCGCGCGCTTGTAAGGCCTGTCCTGCGCCGTCAGCGCGTCGTAGATGTCCGAGATCGTCATCATCCGCGCCTGTAGCGGGATGTCGTCGCCGGTCAGGCCGCG
>DATARC010000024.1:0-1912 GCA_036264335.1 Candidatus Dormiibacterota bacterium | reverse complement strand
CACAGTCGGAGTGCCGGTCGTGCCGCTGGTTTGATAGACGCGCTTGATGCGCTCCTCAGCGACACCGGCGTTGGTGCCAAACGGAGGCCGCTCGTCGACCGATTGCTTCAGCTCATCCTTCGTCGTGAACGGGAGGCTTGTGATGTTTTCGAGGCGCACCTTGGTCGGATCACCGATTCCGGCCTCCCGAAATTTCCGCGCGTAAAACGGCGAGCCCCCGACCAGGTGCTTGAGCTGGGCTTCCCATGCAGACGAGGCGGCCGCAACCTGGCCGTCTAGCGACGCTGTCTCAGCGGCGCGGTCCCACATCCAGTCCCGACTGCACGTGTCGCCCTTGAGGCGGCCGGGAGCCGAGCCGGTTTTATCGTCGGCTGGTCTAGAGGTCATATGGCCTGCATCATGATGCGCTGCGCGCCTGCGCGGTTAGTGCGCCGGCCACCATGCCTGGATACCCTTTCAACGTGGCGCACCTCCTCCCAACCACGGTCGTGGGCAGCTATCCCCAGCCCGACTGGCTCGTGGATCGCGTTGTCCTGGGGAGCCGCCTTCCCCCTCGCACTCGTGCGCTGGAGATCTGGCGCCCCAGCCCCGAGCACCTCGAGCAGGCGCAGGACGATGCCACTGTCGTCGCGATTCGGGACATGGAGCGAGCCGGGATCGACATCATCACCGACGGCGAGATCAGGCGCGAGAGCTACTCCAACCGCTTCGCGACCGCGCTCGACGGCATGGACCTGGACCACCCGGGGACCGCGCTCGATCGCACAGGCCACCCCAATCCGGTGCCACGAGTTGTCGGACCGATTCGGAGGACTCGCGCAGTCGAGGTCCGCGACGTACAGTTCCTGCGGGCCAACACCGACCACAAGATCAAGGCGACGCTGCCGGGCCCATTCACGATGTCGCAGCAGGCGCAGGACGACTACTACCACGACGAAGAGGCGCTCGCGATGGGCCTGGCCGAGGCGGTCAACGAGGAGGTGCGCGATCTTTTCGCGGCCGGCGCCGACGTGGTCCAGCTGGACGAGCCTTACCTCCAGGCCAGGTCGGAGAAGGCGCAGAGATTCGCAATCAAGGCCATCAATCGTGCGCTCGCAGGGATCACGGGCGAGACGGCGCTGCACACGTGCTTCGGCTACGCGCACATAGTTCATTCCCGACCGAACGGTTATCCGTTTCTCGAGGAGCTGGCCGAGGTCGACGTCGACATGATCTCGATGGAGTCGGCGCAGCAGAAGGTCGACCTGTCGGTGCTCAAGAGTCTCGCGGGCAAGCGGTTGATCGTCGGGGTCATCGATCTTGCCGACGACAGCCCGGTAGAGGACGTGGACACGTTGGTGAGCAGGATCCGCAACGCGCTGAGATTTGTCGACGCCGAGCGCCTCATCCTCGCACCGGACTGCGGGATGAAGTACCTGCCGCGAGCCAAAGCGTTCGCGAAGCTGTCAGCGCTAGCGCAGGCTGCGGCCAAGGTGCGCGCCGAGCTCTAGCAATCCGCCAGCTCTGCTGCGGATGCGGCCTTTCGTGCCCTCGTGGTCGGTTTTCTTGCGCGACGTGGGACGTTCGTGCCCTTTTGGCCGCCCGCGGGGCAGTTCGGCCCGAGCTTTGCTTGATGCCACTTGATACCGCCGGTTCGGTATCAATTGGGAGTCCGCAGCAGGAAGGCGCCGAACATCGGAGCCGTGAAGGCGATGCGGGCTCGTTCGGGCCTGTAGACCAGGCCCTTCTGGATGAGGGCGCTGACGGTGGGTTGCAGCTCGTTGTTTCGCTTGCCCGAGGCCTGCTGCATCTGTTCGATGGTGGCGCTCTCGCCGAACTTCGCGATGTCACGCATCAACAGGCGCTCGTGCGGTGATGCCCTGACGTAGCGCGCCCGAAAGAAGCCCGCATCCAGCGTGGACAGGATGCGCGG
>DATARC010000260.1:0-7629 GCA_036264335.1 Candidatus Dormiibacterota bacterium | reverse complement strand
TGGTTCGTGTGGTCGAAGAAGAGCAGCCGGCGCGCCCCGTTGAGTGCGTTGAACATGTCGTCCGCCGCGTAACCCGAGGACTTCAGAAAGTCCGCCAGCGCCCGCCAGCCCCCTTGCTTGATCGCCAGGTCGATGTCGCCGACCGAGCGTGGCGGCAGCGGCGTCTCGGACGGCGCATGCATGCGGACGGCGACGCCCCCCAGGATCCTGACCGTCAGCCCGGCCTTCGCGGCGGACTCGACCACGCGCTTGGCCTCGAGCACAGGGTCCGCCAGCGGGAGGGCGACGCCGGCCGCTGCATCGTTGCCGTGGTCGACCATCAGCCGCTCAGGCTACCCCGAGGTGAATAGAAAGTCGACGAACTCGCCCTTCGCATCGAGGTCGACGATCACGCCGCGCAGCACGTCGGCCGAGTACTCGCTGCCCGGATTGAGGCACATGGATTTGCCGATGCGTTGAGCGCCACGGGATTCATGAATGTGCCCGTGCAGGCCGACGACAGGCTGATACTTCTTGATCGCCTCTCGCACCGCCTTGCTGCCGACCGGGATGATGCTCGGCCTGCCGCCGCGAATCACCGGCAGGAGGTTCGCATCCAGCTCGGCCGCGAAATCGAGTCCGGAGGAGTAGGGCGGGTTGTGAAAGTTGGCGACCACCTTTCTTCCCGGCGGCACGGCGTCCATCATCCGCGCCAGACGCTGGCCCAGCACCGCCTCGGGGTACTCGCGTTCGGTGTTCCACGGAGTCGGCGTGACGTCCCCGCAGCTTGCGACCAGGACGGGCCCAAGGTCGCACAGCTCCCCCTCGGGGCATTCGATGCGCGGCGCGGCCTTCAGCACCTCGTCGATCTCGATCGGGTCGTCGTTACCGGGCGTGATCAGGCAGCGCACGGATGAGTTCAGGCGCTCGTCCGCGAGCCTGCACCACCCCTCGATCTGCGCCTTGATCTCGCGCCGGAACGCGGCGTCACGCTGTTTCGGGTCCGCCTCCAGCCGATCGAACTCGTCGTCCTCGACGATCGCGGAGTAGAAACCGAGCCGGTTGATCTCGGCGCGTAGCCGCGATTCTTCTTCCCTGGGGACGACCACGGACTCGCCTCGTACCTTGGCTGACAGGGTGCCGTCGACCGAGCGGATGGGGACCAGGCCCTTCCCGGCTATGTCGCCACCGAGGATCAAGACGTCCGCGTCGTACGCCTTGGCCGCCGCGATGAACTTGCGAAATGCGCGTTCGGATCCGTGGACATCCGTCGCAAAGAAGATCCGCAGCGCCGACTTCTTGCCGCCATCCGGCATCCTGATCTTCCCTGGTGCCCCGAGCCTCCGGTTACTCCGGAGGCAGCTCCCGCATGGCCAGTCGCATGTCGATGGACGATGTGGCCAGCCTTCGGCGGCGCACGATCAGATAGATGATCGGGCCGGAGAAGAAGATGACGACCAGGGAGCCGATCGAGGCGAAGCTGAAGGCTCCGAACACCTGGGGCTTGGCGATGATCACGCCCACGGTGAACAGAGCACAAAGCGTCGATAGGACGCCCCAGATGGCGGCGGTGGGAATGCCGGCGACGCGATCGACGTCGTTGGTGGCCGGATTCTTGATGAGGTCGGGCCTGCGGTACGGCAGCGCGGTCGCCGCGACCGAGCCGGCGAGCAGCACGAGTGCGAAGAACAAGGCCAGGTTCGCTGAGATGTTCGCGATGTTCAGGATCGAGCCCACGATGGTGAACGCGATTCCGATGATCACCGCCAGGATCACAGCGTTGGTGGGCGCAGAGTTCCGCTCGCTGACCTTGGCCAGGCCGATGGGCAGCATGCGGTCGAACGCCAGGGCGAAGATGACGCGCGTCACCACTGCGACGAACGCAAGGTCGACTGCGATCTCCGCTGCGGGAACGGCGAGGCCGATGAAGATCTTGCTGATCGGGTCTCCGGAGAGAACCAGCCCGTAGCCCAGCCCACCCGCGTTGGCCTGCAGGCTCGTGATGCTGCCGTAGTCGGAGCTGCCGCCGACCTGGGCCTGGGACTGCATAAAGTCGAGGCCGATGGTGTTTCGCATCAGCAGCCACACGCCAACCCAGACCACGATCAGGAGAGCAAGGCTGATCACCGAAGCCCAGATGTAGGTGCTCCCGGGCCGCTTGAGCTCGCCGCCCACGTAGTAGGAGTAAAGGACTCCGTTGTAGTTGAGGACCATGAACGGGATCACGAGCAGCGATGCGCCGAGGTCCACCCCTAGCGGCACGGAGTTCTTCTGGGCGAGCGCGATCACGTCGTTGTAGGCCGTCGACTTGCCGCTGAACGACCCGAAGGCGTTGACGAAATCCTGGTGCGAGTGGGTGGCGAGCAGCCAGCCAAGGACGAGGAACGCCAGCACCTGGAAGACGACCAGGACAAGGATGAGCTGGGCGATCCTCTTCAGTGAGAAGAGCGAGCCGAGGCCCACGATCACCAGCATGCCGACGGCGCAGATGGCCAGCCCGGGCGAGCAGGTGACCTGCCCACACTGCGCCGTGGTGGCGATGCTTGTCGCCGCGGATGTGAACGCGGAGCTGTTGAACGCGGCGCCCAGGCTCGTGAGCGCGAACGGCACGTAGTTGGCGGCGAAGTTGGCGTTCGCGGACAGGGTGTAGGAGAAGCCGATCATCGTCGCGATGCCGACCATGGTGCCGATGGCCGGGGACACGATGCGGGAGAGGTAGATGTACTCGCCGCCTGCACGGGGGATGGCCTGCAGGAGGTACCGGTAAGCGAACATGGCGATGAACCAGATCGCTGCGGCCAGCAGCAGGGGCAGCACCATGTCGACCTTGGTGAAGTTGAAGAGTCCCGAGTAGAAGTTGATGAACGTGTTGACGACGGCCACTGAAGCGAGGGCAATGCCTGTGGCGGCTGGGATACCGAGCTCGCGCACGAGGCCAGATGACTGTCGGGTGAACAAGTCCAGCCTGGCTGGGGCCTTACCGCTGACTGGCGTAGTCGCCATCCCTACTTCCTCCCCTTCGGGCCACTGAAGGCCCACACGTCCCGCTTACGAACCGCTCGCCCTGGCGCGGATGAGGGACCCGATTCCGTCCCGCGTTTGGGTCCATTGGAATGTTCCAACCGGGAACGTGCCAGAACCATATCCGAACCCCTGGTCTCCGTCAAGGAGAGGTCACCTCCGCCACCTCGACCCATCGGTGTTCCGCCGCCGCCCGCTCGATCGCCTCGCCAACCGCCTGGACAGCCAGACCCTGCTTGAAGTCCGGTTCCCAGGGACCGGCGGGCCACCGCTCGAGGAGGTCGCCGAGGTGGTTGACGAAGCTCGAGCCATAGCCGACGCCCTGTCCGATCGGCCACCAGTCGCGGGCGTACGGATGGGTCTCGTGCTCGGCGCGGATCGTGCGCATGCCGTAGAGGCCGGGCGAATCGGCGCCCTGGCCGTACTTGAGCTCGTTGAGCCGCGCGTACTCGAAGACCAGCGTTCCGGTCTCGCCGTTGACCTCGATCGTGAAGTCGCATGGCCTGCGGACCGCGATGCGTGCCATCTCGAACACCCCACGGGCGCCGGATTCGAATCGAGCCAGGGCGGAAGAGGCTTCGTCGACGGTCACCGGCGCCGAACCGGACCCTGGGGGGTTGGACCGTGTTCGCACGAAGGTCTCCGATTGGGCGCTGACTTCCGCCACGTCGCCGACCATCCACAAAGCCAGGTCGATGAGATGGCTCCCGAGATCGGCGATGGTCGAGCCGCCGACCGCCCGATCGAAGCGCCAATCGAACGGGATGGCCGGGTCGACGAACTCGTCGGAAAGCCAGGTCGCCCGCCAGAGCCGGACCGTTCCGACCGCGCCCTCATCGATCATGCGTTTCATCAGCGATACCGCGGGAAGCCGCCGGTAGTTGAAGCCGACCGCGTTCAAGACGCCCGCGCGGTGGACCGACGACGTCGCGTCGCTGGCCTGCGCGTATGAGACAGCCAGCGGCTTCTCGCAGATCACTGCCTTGCCGGCGGCGGCAGCAGCAGTAGCGATCTCGGCGTGCGTTCCGGGCGGCGTGCAGATGTCGACGATGTCGACGTCGGGCCTGTTGACCAGCTCCCGCCAGTCGCTCACCCAGTTTTCGAATCCATACGCGGCAGCTGCGCGGGCGACCTTCGCCTGGTCGCGACCGCTGATGGCTCGAAGTCTCGGGCGGCAAGGAAGCGCCCGCATCACCGGCGCCACCGTGTACGCGTACGAGTGGGCTCTGCCCATCATCCCGTAGCCCGCGATGCCGATGCCGACATCGAGTGTCAACCTAGGCGCCGCCCCCTACGGCCATGCCGGCAGCAGCTCGCTGCGACGCCTCCAGCGCAGCCACTGCATCGTCGCCCCCAGCGCCCTCACGCAGGCCTCCACGGGCGTAGCGCGCGAACGACTCAGCCTGCACCTGCAACGCTTCAAAGAACTTGTCGTCCGCGGTCGGCGGCCACAGGAACCGGCATTCTTCCCAGCCTCTGGTTCCGTACACCTCGACCTTGCAGACGTCCCCAAGCGGAAAGCGGCGCCCGAGCGAGATGACGGCCGTGGTGCCCCCTGAAAGCGTGGCCAGAGCGTGCGCGCTCTCGGGGTCGCCAGGCCATGGCTCCTCTGCCACCCCCGAGGCCACCGAGCTGCTGCTGACGAACTCCTGGCCGCTGAGCCACCTGGCCTGGTCGAACTCGTGGACGCCCATGTCGACGAAGATGCCGCCGGCATGGGTTCGAAAGTAAGCGGTGGGAGGTTGGCCGTCCCACTGGAAACAGGCGATGGCATAGATGTCGCCGAGCTCGCCGGCGTCGATGCGCTCCTTCAGCGTCTTGAGCATCGGTACGAAGCGCCGCCAGAAGCCGATCTGAAGTGGCAGAGTGGCGTCCGCGGCCAGCTTCGCCGCCTCTGTTGCCTCCGAAGGGACCACGCCAAGCGGCTTTTCGCACAAGATCGGCAGCCCGGCCGCGACCAACCGCCGGACCGTGGCGAGGTGCATATCGCTTGGTGCGCAGACCAAAACCCCATCGAGGCCGCCGGCGTCGAGCATCGAATCGAGGTCGGGGTGGAGCACAGCTCCCGACTTCGCCAGCGCGGCTCTAGTCGCCTCGGCGGGCTCGGCGATCGCAACCACGTTCACAAGGTCAGAGCCTGCGATCGCCCTCAGGTGGTTCCGCCCCATCCTGCCCGCACCCACGAGGCCGAGCCTGAAGGCAGCCATCAGAAACCTCGGGCGCGGAGGAACTCCCGATTCGCCCGCTGATCCAGGGCCGGCCGGCCGCTCATGCGGTCCGGGTCCGGGAGCACATCCTGCTCGACCACCAGCCAGCCCGTGTAGTTGCGGCGCAGCCATTCCAGCACGGCGTCCACGTTGAGGTCACCTTCGCCGAGCCGGCAAAACGCGTGGCGCGCCCAAATCTCGGAAACGGGCGCCTTCTCGCGAATGATGTCAGCGACAACACTCTTCCTGGCGTCCTTGAAATGGACGTGGTTGATGCGATCGCCCCAGTCCCGCAGCGCCGACTCCGGATCGCCGCCGCCGAGCATCAGGTGTCCGGTGTCGAGGCAGAGGCCGATCGACGTGAGCTCGAGCGCCTTGGCGATCTCCGATGGCGCCTCGATATACGTGCCGGCCTCGGGATGCAACGTCGCCTCATAGCCGCGCTCCCCGCACCTGGCGACAGCCATCTCGACCCCGTCGGCGAATCGGCTCCAGCCGGCCGCGTCAAAGCCGAGGCTGTGGTCCCGCGCCGCCTGGAACGGCCGGCTTCGGCGCAGGTCGCTGCCGGCGTCCGCGAGCGTCGGTTTTGGCTTGAGGGCGCCCGCGCGAGGAGGAGCCGCATCGAAGACGTCGAGCAATTCGTTCAGGCCTCGCATCGCCCCGGTCATCGCGGCGGGGTCGCTGAAGGGCAGCTCGAAGAAGCCGCCACACAACGTCAGTCCACGCGAATCGAGCTCGCCGGCCAGCGTGTGCTTGTCGCCGAAATAGCCGACCGGACCCAGGTCGATGCCGGCGTAGCCGGCGCCGGCGACCTCGTCGAGTACCATCGACGCGTCTGGCACGTTCGGATCGATGCCGACGGTGAGCTCGAAGGCGCCATAGCTCACTGGGGCGTTGGCGACGACGATACGGTCGGCGTTGCGACCCACCGGTTATTTCCTGGCTGCTCGAGCCGGGTCGGAAGGCATGTCGCGTGGAGTGCGCGTGCGGTGCACGCTGACAATCGCCTCGCAAAGCGCGATGTCGTGCAGGGTGTCGCGGCCGGAGGTGACCGGCTCACGTCCATTGGTTACGCAATCGTGAAAGTGGATCAGCTCCTCCTTGAAGCTCTCATTGAAAGAGGTGATTTCCTCGGTCCGCGAAGAATGTGGAGATTGGGCCTCCCCGGTCTCCGTGATCAGCATTGTCGGCATGCTGCGAAGGAACGGCGACGGGAACGCGAGCGTAAGCCTGCGGTCTGGCGAGTAGAGGGCAAGCTCCATCTCGTAGCGCGCGATCCCTGGCAGGTCGACCCACGCCAGGATGCACTGCGTTTCGCCGTACTTGAAGATCGCGGTGAGACCGGTCTCGCGGATATCCGAATACTCCAGTCGCTCCGGCTCGCCCATGATTCCCCGCATCGCGTTCAGCTCGTGCACGAGGCTGTCGAGCAACACGAGGTGATAGGCCTTTCGCGATAGAGGGTCGGCCTCGCCGATCGCCGCGGTGATCCGGGCCTGGTTGTCGTCGGTCAATTTCTTGACGAGCTCCTTGGGCAGCGGCCCGCCGCGACGCAGGTTGTAGTGGCCGACATACGGCTCGAGGGGGGACTCGAGGGTGGTGATCCGGAACAGGCGGACATCGCGCAAATGCTTGGATTCTTCGACCAGCCTGAGGTAGGCGGGGTCGTACCGCTTGTTGTACGCAACCATCAGGGTGACGCCGGCCTTGTCGGCAGCCTCGACCATCTCGTTGCCCTCGGCGACTGAAAAGCACATGGGCTTTTCGACCAGCACATGCATGCCCGCCTTGGCCGCGGCGATTGCGGCCGGCGCGTGGCTTCCCGACGTCAGCACGAAAACGGCATCGAGCGGCTGAGCGACCAGCTCCTGCCAGCTGTCGAACTGCTGCGGAACCGAGTATTCGTGGGCGACCGCCGCACGAGCCTCGGCTGAAAGATCGCAGATCGCAGCGATCTCGAAACGATCGGAAAGCTCGCGCAGATAGTGGAGGTGCATGACCTGGGCGATCAGGCCGCCTCCGATGACCCCGACTCTGAGCCGCTTATCCATTCAAAGCCCCCCGAACGCGCTGGAACGTTCCACCGGGGACGGTATACGAAACCCAAGGCTTCTGTCAACGGCCGGTGGCCGATGCCGTCCCTCAGGCCGGCGAGGTGATTGAGCCTGCTCAGGCCGTCGAGGACGGGAGCCAGGCCGCCTCCGCGTTCGTGTCGGTTGGTGACCTATGGTATCCGACCATCACCGATTCTCTGATCCGCAGCCGCAGCGGCGGCCTGGTTGCCGCGTTGACCTTCTCGACCCTCGCCACCGGCGTTATCCAGATCTGCCTTCCACTCGAGCTTCGTCAGCTGCAGGCCACGCCGAACCAGATCGGGCTGACCCTCGCGATGTTCGGATTCGGGATGTTCGCCTTCGAATGG
>DATARC010000237.1:0-18882 GCA_036264335.1 Candidatus Dormiibacterota bacterium | reverse complement strand
GCTCACTAACCTGTTCTAGAGAGATGGCCCTCGCCCGAGTCCTTTGCGAAGACCTGGTCGGACGCGAGTCCGAAATCTCCCTGCTCGAGGACGCCCTGCTGGCGACCCTCCGTGGCGACGGCGGCGTCGTGATCATCGGGGGAGAGGCGGGCATGGGCAAGACCAGGCTTGTCGCCGACCTCGTCACGCGGGCTCGACGCCGAGGCTGCGCGGTGGTTTCCGGCGTGTGCAGCGAGGCCGAGCTGTCACTCCCTTACCTGCCCTTCCTCGAGGCGATCGGCAACTACCTGGCTCGCGAGGATGTCCCGGCGTTACGCGAGCGGCTCGGGGCTGCGTGCGACGACCTCGCGCAGCTGTTTCCGCAGATGGGCCGCGCCCAGCCTACGGGGGGCGAAGCTCAGCAAGCCAAGCTGCGTCTGTTCGAATCGATTCTGCTGCTGCTCCGCGATGCCGCGCGGTCGAGCGCGCTGCTTGTCGTCCTGGAAGACCTGCACTGGGCCGACCCGGCGACGCGCGAGTTGCTCGACTATGCCACGCGAAGGCTGCGCTCGACCAACGTTTTGATCCTCGCCACCTACCGCACCGACGAGATGCATCGGAAGCACGCGCTGCTTCCGACCATCGAAGGTTGGCGTCGTTCAGGCCAGGTCCAGATGGTGGAGCTGAAGGCGCTGATGCCCAAAGGCGTGGCCGACATCGTCTGCGCGATTTTCGAAGAGTCCAACATCAGCGACGAGTTTCGTGATTTTCTCTACGAGCGCAGCGAGGGCAACCCCTTCGTCATCGAGGAGATGCTGCGCGACGCCCTCGACCGCGGTGACATCTTTCACACCGAGCAGGGTTGGGATCGCAAGGCGGTCAACGAGCTGCGCATTCCTCGCACCGTCCGCGACACCATCCTTCACCGTCTCGAGCGGCTGAGCCGCGACGAGATAGCGGTGCTGTCGGCCGCCGCGGTGGTGGGCCGCTCCTTCGATCTTGCGACCCTGGCCGAGGTCACGGCAGTCGATCAGACGGCGGTGCTCTCGGCCATCGAGACCGGGGTCACCTACCAGCTCCTCGAGGAGGACCGCGCCAACTACGGGCGGTATCAGTTCCGCCACGCATTGACTCGTGAGGCTGTGTACGAAGACATGGTCGTGCCGCGCCGGCAGCAGCTGCACGCCCGCGTGGCCGAGGTGCTGTCCACGCGTCCGAATCCGGCGGCGATCGATCTCGCTCATCACCTGCTGCTTGCCGGCAAGTTCGACGAAGCCGTCGGGATGTGCGTGGTTGCCGCTGAGGACGCGACCAACGCACGCGCCTATCGCGATGCTGCCGCTCTGCTCGAGCGCGCTGCGCCCCACGTCAAGGATCCGGCGGAGCGCGGCCGGCTGCTCTGCAAGGCGGGGGAAGCCTACTGGAACAACACCGAACCTGGGTTGGCGAAGACTCTGCTCGAGGCGGGTGTCGCTGATCTGGAGGCGGCGGGCCTCCCACTCGAGGCAGCCGGCTGGCGAGTCCTTCTCGGCCGCCAGTACTGGGAGCTGCAGCGGTCCGATCTTGCGCGCGAACAGTTCGAGCTCGCCAGGGACGTACTCCTGTCTGCCGGTCCGAGCGAGGCCCTGGCGGTCGCGTACATCAGGCTGTCAGGGCTCGACGTCTTCGATCGCACAGGCGACCTTGGTATCGGCGACGCGCAGCGCGCGGCCGAGGTAGCGACCGCCGCGGGCTCAGGCATGGCTCTAGCCTGGTCGTGGAACTTTCTCGCTCTCGGAAAGATTGGAAGCGGCCTGATCGATGAAGGTTTCAGGCATCTGGAGGACAGCTACGCGGCCGCCCTCGAGGGTCGTCACGAATTCCAGGCCAGCAATGCGATTTACAACGCGACCTGGATCGCGGTGCAGCTCGGGCAAGGACGCCGAGCGCGGCTTTGGGCCGACCGCATCGACTCGGCAGCGATTCCTGGATTTGCGTGGCCGCCATACATCCTTGCCCTGGTCAAGCTTCACAACGGAAACGTGACCGAGGCCATCAGCGTGAGCCGCAAGGCGCTGCAGTTTTCACGCGAGCTGGGCCACGAGAAGATGGGATGGCGCAGCTCGGTGCTGCTTGCCCAGGGTCTGGCGGAAAACCTCAAGGCCGTCGAAGCGCTGGCAGAGCTCCCCCCGATATCGACACGGGTTGACGGCCAGGATGCGGTCTACGACGGTGCCGCGCGGGTGCGAGCACACCTGGCGGCCGGCGATGTCGAGGGGGCGCTGGCCGCCGCGAAATCGGTGTCGCCCGCGCAGGCGGACCTGGGCTCGCCTGCCGATGCTGTGGCCGAGGGGGCGGAACCGGATCCCACCTGGTTGCGGTCGTTCCTCGAGGGCATCCCCAAACATGCGGCCGCGGATGATGCGAGCCCGCGAGCAGTCGCCGCGGGAGGGCGCCTGGCTCTTTACGAGGGCCGCTTCGAAGACTCCGCACGATTGCTGACCCGGGCTGAGGAATCGTTCAGGGAAGAGGGCTTTCATCTCGATGCCTGGCACGTGGGCCGCGCGCTCGCTGAGGCCGAAGCCGGCGCAGGCGACAAGCCCGCGGCCCAGCATCGCCTGCAGGCCGTCATCGCCGAGGCCGAGGGAGCAGGCGCCCTGCTGGCCGCGAAGCTGGCCCGCGACACTGCGCGCAAACTTGCTCTGGAGGTCGCGCCTTCACGACACGTGGAGCCGGCTCCTGCCGCCACCGACCGCGTGAGCACCGGCGAGCGGATGGTGTCGGTGCTGTTCGCTGACGTACGCGGCTTCACCGAGATGAGCGGGCGGATCGCGCCCGCGGACATGCTCGAACGCATCGGCTCGCTGCAGCGATGGGCGTCCCAGGAGGTCATCAAGCACCACGGCTCGATCGACAAGTTCGCGGGCGACGCGATCATGGCCACCTTCAACATCTCGGGGGAACGGGTCGACCACACGCTTGACGCGCTGAGGGCGGCGATCGCGATCATCGACAAGGCGGCGCTGGCCGGGCTTCCGGTCGGGGCCGGCATCGCGGTTGGCCCCGCGGTGGTGGGAAGGCTGGCCGATTCGGCCAACGTCAGCGTGTTGGGCGAGGTGACGAACCTGGCCGCGCGGCTGCAGGCACAGTCGCCGGCGGGCGAGGTGACGCTGAGTGAAGAGGCGCTGCGAAGGGTCAGCGAGTGGCTGAAGGAGAGGCAGCTGGGCTCCGAGCGCCTGGAGCTGGATCTGAAAGGCTTCTCAAACCCGGTCGTCGCCTATCGCGTTCGCAGCGGAGTCGCGATCAACTAATAGCCGGCGGTCATGTCCACGACATTTCTAAGCGGCTCGTCGCGCAGATACCGGTTGAAGTTGTCGACGAAGATTTCCGCCGCCCGCTCCATGAGGTGCTCCGTCGCCCACGAGGTGTGAGGCGTGATGATGGCGTTGGGCAGCGACCACAGCTCCGATTCAGCGGGCAGCGGCTCAGGGTCGGTCACGTCGAGGTAGGCGCCGCCGAGGTGCCCCGACTTCAGCGCCGCGATGAGCGCGTCCTGATCGATCAACCCGCCGCGAGCGATGTTCGCGACCCATGCCCCTTTCGCCAATGCCGCGAGCTGGTCCCTGCCCACCAGCGCGGTGGTCGCGCCGGTCAGCGGGACCGACAGAATCAGTAGATCCGTATCCGGCAGGCGTGCCTCCCAGCCCTCGGCCGCGATGACGTCCGCCTCGCCGCCGGGCTGGCGCCGCACCCCAGTGACCGCCACCCCGAAAGGCCGAAGGCGATCGGCGATCGCCCGCCCGATGCCGCCATAGCCGTAGACCAGTGCCCGCTTGCCATTCAGCTCGGCCATGCTGGGGGGGCCTTTCAGCCACTCGCGGCGGTCCTGCGCGCGGACCATCGCGGGTAGGCCCTTGAGCCCGGCGAGCAAACCCATGACGACGTACTCGGAGATGGGGATGGCGCCAACGCCCGAGCCATTGGTCAGCACCACGTGGCGTTCCCGCAGGATGTCCAGCGGCCAGCCGTCCACGCCGGTGGCGGCGCTCGTCACCCACTTGAGTTCGGTGCCGGCCCTGAACACTCTGTCGATGTCGGTTAGCCCGAAGTGCAGCCACACCACCTCGGCTCCGGGCATCGCGGCGATGCAGGAGTCGGTGTCCGTGTACCAGGCGATCTCGGGGTCGGACGGAAGGGGGGAGAGCACCGGTTTCAAGCGCTCAGGGAGGACGATCTTCACGTGCATATAGTCCCTGCTGCGCGGTCAGGCGCGCTCGGGCCGGCGCGACTCCCGGTTGGTGGACCCCAAGCCGCCGGTAGCAAGTCATTGGCCGGCCCGCCGTTATGCCTGGTAACGGCTACACAAAGTGGCCGCCCGTCTGTTAAGGTTTCGCCTTCGGTTCCTGAGCGGTCCCGCTACTGCGTCCCCGTTTCGAGCTCAGGCCTGGACAGCGCCCCAGGGGTAGGGCGACTTCAAGGTAGGGGTACGCAAGGGGTTGATTCCACTATTTCGAGCGGTCCTGGTGTGGACTGTGGTGCTGGCGGCTGTCATCCTCCCTCGCGTCGACACGCCCGCCTCCCCGGCCTCCGCGGTGGCCGTGACACAGCTCAGCGCGTACGACCGCCAATCGATGATCAGCCAGGCACGTGACCAGCGCGCCCTCATCGCTGCCGAGGCCCAGGTCCAGGCCTGGACCCGCGAGCTGCAGCAGGGCCTGGCCAAGTACCAGGCTCAGCAGCAGGCCCTCGCCGCGGCCAAGGCGCAGGCGGCCGAGTACGCCGCCCTCTCCAACCACGCGCCGCCGCCGCCCTACATCGCCAAGATCATCAACGACGCGTTCAGCCCCCTGGGGCCACGCGCGGTCCAGTGGGCCATCAACGTCGCCTACTGCGAGTCCCGGTACCACCCGAACTCGGTGAACACCGACAGCGGCGCCACGGGCCTCTTCCAGTTCATGGCCGGCACGTGGTCCGGCACCCCATGGGCGAGCAAGTCGCGGTTCGACCCGGTCGCCAACGCGCAAGCAGCTGCGTGGCTGTACAAGACGTACGGCCCGGGCCGCTGGAGCTGCCAGGGCTAACCCACCCGGCCGCGCCCTAGGCCGGGGCTACTCTTCGGCGGTAACCGCGAGCTGGTAGATCGGCTGCTTCTCGGTCGTGCCCTTGAGGACGAGCGGCTCGTAGTCGATCACCTCGATATCCTCCGCCAGCATGTTGCGTGTGGTCTTGGACATGAGCACCTTGGCCGGCCGCACCTTGGAGAGGTACGAGCAGTTGTTGACGGGCACCCCGATGAGGGTGAACTCCAGGCGCCTCTCTGAACCGACATGTCCTGCCACGACCTCGCCCGTGTCGAGCCCGATGCCCACGGCGATCTCAGGCTTGCCCATGTCGACGAGCTCCTTGTTGAGCAGGTCGACCTCCCTGAGCATCGCCCGTGCCGCGGCCAGCGCACGTTGGGCGTGATCGACGAGCGGGTTCGGCGCTCCGAAGACGACCAGCATGCCGTCGCCCTGGAACTTGTCGATGTTCCCACCGTGCTCGAGCACCGCGTCGATCATTCGCGAGAAGTAGTCGTTGAGGAAGCGCACCAGCTCCTCGGCCTCCATCGACTGCGAGAGGGCTGAGAAGCCGGCGATGTCGGAGTTCAGCATCGTCACCTCTCTGCGCTCGCCGGGCAGGAACTTCGTCTCGCGGTCCGAGCGGGCAAGGACGTAGTCGGTGACCTGCTTGTTGACGTACAGCTCGAACAGCTGGCGCAGGAACTCCGAGCGCTCGTACTGCCGGGCGTTGTCGATGGCGATGGCGGCGAGGTCGGCGATGGCCTGCAGGAACTCCTTGTCCTTCTCCGCGAAGACGGCGGCGCGGAAGGGGTTGTCGACATAGACGGCGCCGATGACGCTGCCCTTGGTCACCAGGGGCACCGCGATGATCGACCGTAGGTTCTGGAGGATGACCGACTGCTGTCCCTTGAACCTATCGTCGAGCGAGGCGTCGGTGGACACTACGGCGTTGCCAGTCCTTACGACATGCTCGATGACGGTGCGGGAGCCCAGGAACTCCTTGGACTTCTCGGGGTCGGCGTCGCCGCCGGACATCTGGACGGCCATCGTCCCGGTGGCGTCGACGAGCACGATGAAGCCTCGCGATGCCTTCATGAGGGAGATCACGCGATCCATGACCCTCTGGAGCACGACGTCGACCTCGAGAGAGGAGCTGAGGTCGCGAGCTAGCTCGTAGAAGATGCGATCGCGCATGCCGAGATCTGCCTCTTGAAGCATGGCCACGAGGGGTGTAACGACGGGGTAAGGGGGTTCCTGCGGGTTTGGCCTGCCTAATCTGGGGCACCGGTAAACTCGATTCCCGATGTCCTCCGGCGATTCCCCCACGCCCAGCGCCGACGCCCTCCTCGACGGCCTCAACCCGCCCCAGCGGGAAGCCGTCATGCACGAGGAAGGCCCCCTCCTGATCTTCGCAGGCGCGGGCAGCGGCAAGACCCGCGTCCTCACCGCGCGCATCGCCTACCTCATCGCCACCCACCAGGTCTGGCCCGACCGCCTCCTCGCCGTCACCTTTACCAACAAGGCTGCCAGGGAGATGCGCACCCGCGTCGAGAACCTGGTCGGCGAGGGTGCGGGCAAGATGTGGGTCGGCACCTTCCACTCCACGGCGGTCAAGATCCTGCGCCGCGACGCGCACCGCATCGGCATCGTGCCGAGCTTCGTGATCTTCGACGAGGACGACACCCGCGCTGCCCTGCGGCGCGTCCTCGACGACCTGAGGCTCGACCAAAAGCGCTACCCGGTCGCCGCCCTCAGCAACGCGATCTCAGCGGCGAAGAACGAGCTGAAGGGACCGGCCGATTACCCCAACCGCAGCTATCACGACGAGATCGTCCGACGGGTCTACGAGTCATACGAGGAGCTGCTCAAGCGTTCGGGCGGCCTCGACTTCGACGACCTGATCATGAAGCTGGTCGAGCTTTTCAACACCGATGACGAGGCCCTCGACAAGTGGCGCGATCGCTTTCGCCACGTGCTCGTGGACGAGTACCAGGACACCAACCGCGCCCAGTACGTGCTGGTCAACCAGCTGGCGGCGGAACACCGAAACGTGGTGGTCGTCGGCGACGACGACCAATCCATCTACCGCTTCCGCGGCGCGGACGTACGCAACATCCTCGACTTCCGCAAGGACTATCCCGATGCGCACGTGGTGCGCCTGGAGCAGAACTACCGCTCCTCGCAAGCGATCCTCGACGCCGCGTACAGCGTCATCCGCAGCAACCCGGAGCGCGCGGAGAAGAAGCTGTGGACCGACCGGGCCGGCGGCGAGAAGGTGTGCGCGACGCAGGCGTACAACGAGGTCGAGGAGGCGGAGTTCGTCGCCGACGAGATCGAGCGCCTGCGCAAGACTGAGAAGCGCGGCTACTCCGACTTCGCGGTCCTCTATCGCACCAACGCGCAGTCCCGGTCTTTCGAGGACGTGCTGGCGCGTCGCCGCATCCCTTACCGGCTGGTCGGCGGCGTGCGGTTCTGGGAGCGCCGGGAGGTCAAGGACGTGGTCGCCTACCTGCGCTTCTGTTTCAACCCGCGCGACGCGCTGAGCTTCGCGCGCATCGTGTCCGTGCCGCCACGCAAGATCGGCAACGTCACCGTCGACGCGCTCGGCGCCTACGCCAGAGACACAGAAGCCGACCTCCTGGCCGTGCTTGCGGATCCAGCGCGAGTGCCCAACCTGCCGCGCGCCGCGATGGACCCGCTGCGAAAGTTCCGCACCCAGCTGGAATCGCTGAGGTCGGTCATGGGCGTGATGCGGCCCAGCGAGCTGATCGACCACGTGGTCGAGGTGATGGGGCTCAAGGCGCATTACCTCGACGGCACGCCGCAGGGCGAGGCCCGCATGGAAAACCTCAACGAGCTGCGTGGCCTGGCCGAGAGCTTCGACGACCGCTCGCCCGACCAGGGTCTCGAGGATTTCCTCGCCGAGGTCGCGCTGGTGTCGGACGTCGACGCCTATGACGAGAACGGCGAGGGCGTCACGCTCATCACGTTGCACATGGTCAAGGGACTCGAGTTTCCTGTCGTCTTCATGGTCGGCATGGAGGAGGGCCTGCTGCCGCACCAGCGCGCGCTGGACGAGAGGGAGGAGAACCCATCGGCGGTCGGCGCCGCGACCGAGATGGCCGAGGAACGCCGCCTCTGCTACGTGGGCATGACCCGAGCCAAGGACCGGCTGTACCTGAGCTGCGCCTTCCGGCGCCACCTGTACGGGCGCTCGCAGCCGGCCTTTCCCAGCCGGTTCCTGACGGAGATCCCCCAGGCGATGCTGTCGGCGCCTCGCGGCAGCGCGCCTGTGGCGCCGCCGCGCCAGGGATATAAGGAGAGGTACCAGGAGCTCCAGGTGCAGGCGGCTCCGGCCGAGCCGCCGGTCCAGCGGTTCTCGAGCGGCGACCGGGTGTCGCACCCGGCTTTCGGCAGCGGCATCGTGGTCAAGAGCACACTCACCCGCACCGACGAGGAGCTGGTGATCAAGTTCGACAAGGTTGGGCTCAAAATCCTTTCCGGAATGATCGCGCCGCTCACGAAATGAGCAAGCGGAAAAAGGTCGTCGACCCCGCGTTGCGGTCGACCGAGCTGCGCGAGCAGATCCGCAACCACGAACACGCCTACTACGTGCTCGATATGCCGGAGATCTCCGACGCCGAGTACGACGCGTTGTTCCTGGAGCTGCGCCGGCTCGAGGAGCAGCACCCGGAGCTGGTGACGCCCGACTCACCCACCCAGCGCGTGGGCGGAGAGGCCTCGGAGCAGTTCGCCAAGGTGCGGCACCGCTCGCCGATGCTCAGCCTGCAGAACGCCTTCGACGAGGATGAGATCCGTGCGTTCGACAAGCGTGTTCGCGCGGTCGTCGGGGACAAGGTCACGTACTGCGCGGAGCTTAAGATCGACGGGCTCGCGATCAGCCTCACATATGAGAAAGGAAGGCTGAGGCGCGCGGCCACGCGCGGGGACGGCACCGTGGGGGAGGACGTGACCGCCAACATCCGGACCATCAAGAGCGTGCCCCTATCGATCACGTCGGTCGCCGGCCTGCCAGACGTGTTCGAGGTGCGTGGCGAGGTGTACTTTCCGATTGCCGCCTTCGAGAAGCTCAACCGCGAGATTGAGGCTGCGGGCAAGCCGCGTTTCGTCAACCCGCGCAACACGGCTGCGGGCAGCGTGCGGCAGATCGATCCGAAGGTGACGGGCAGCCGCGACCTCCAGACATTCATGTACGCGCTCGACCCCGCAGGGCCGGCGCGTTCGCAGTGGGATGTGTTGCGCACGCTCGAGAAGATCGGGTTTCGCGTCAACAAGCACAGGCGGCGCCTGGCGTCCATCGATGAGGTCATCGAGTACCACGCCGAGTGGCAGCGCAAGCGCCACGAGCTTGAGCACGAGATCGATGGCATCGTGGTCAAGGTCGACAAGTTCGACCAGCAGCAGGAGCTTGGGTTCGTGGCCCGGTCGCCGCGCTGGGCGATCGCATTCAAGTACACGCCGGAGCAAGCGGAGACGGTGGTCGAGGAGATCGACTGCTACGTCGGCCGCACAGGCGTGCTCACCCCTGTGGCGCATGTGAAGCCAGTGATCGTGGGCGGCGTGACCGTCCGGAACATCACCATGCACAATGAGGCGCAGGTCAACGAGAAAGGCGTGTACGTCGGAGCGCGGGTCGTCATCCACCGCGCCGGCGACGTGATTCCCGAAATCGTGAGCGTGGTCGACCCCAAGGAAGGCTGGCGCATGCCGTCCAAGTGCCCAGTGTGTGGGGGAGAGGTGGTGCGCGAGGAGCCGTACATTGCCCACCGCTGCATCAATCCGTTCTGCGCCGCGCAGCGCCTGGAGCGCCTGCGCCATTTCGCGAGTCGTGGCGCGCTGAACATCGAGGGCCTGGGCTACGCGACGTTGACCCAGGTAATTGACAAGGGCTGGGTTGAGGATCCCAGCGACCTGTTCCGGCTGACGAAGGAGCAGGCGATGGAACTCGAGGGGTTTGCGGACAAATCAGCCTCCAATCTCATCGAACGCATAACCGAAAGCAAGCGGCCGCCGTTGGGGCGGTTGTTGTATGCGTTGGGCATCCCGCAGGTGGGGGAAGCGACGGCGGACTTGCTGGCAGCGGAGTTCGGGTCACTCGACAAGCTGCGCACGGCGACCGAGGAGGACCTGCTCCGCACCGAGGGCGTCGGTCCGAGCATGGCCAAGGAGATCGTGCAGTACTTCACGGGCCACGGCGGAGACCTGGTCACCAAGCTGCTCGGCGTGGGTGTCGAGCCGCAGGCCACCGAGCCGGTTGGCGACGGCCCGTTCACGGGCAAGACATTCGTCTTCACCGGCACGATGGAGACGATGAGCCGCCCGGACGCGGAGGCATTGGTGCGTCGCATGGGCGGCAAGGCCGGTTCGAGCGTAAGCGCGAAAACGGACTACGTGGTCGCTGGCCCGGGCGCGGGCTCGAAGCTGGAGAGGGCGCAAAAGCTGAAGGTCAGCGTGTTGGACGAGGAACAGTTTCTGGCGCTCATACCCAGATGAGCAGGACGTCCCCGGTCGTCGCGGAGGCGCCAAGGGCTGAGGAACCAGTGCAGACGACACAGGATCGCGTGACGCCGAACTGGATCTGGGCGGCCCTGCTGGCCGGCGCGGTCGTCACCATCTGGTGGGCGTGGTTCGTCTCGGGTTTCATGGACGAACCCTCGGCCGTCGGCCGCGTGCGGTCGGTGCTATGGACGTCGATCTGCCTGTCGGCCCTTTCGGGGCTGGCGGGCGCGGGTGGAGCGGTCGGCCTTCTGCGCCGCGAAACGTGGGCGCGGCCGATAGCGTGGATCGCCGCCACGACGCTCACCCTCAGCGGCGCCGGCGCGATCGGCGGCATCCCGGCGCTGGTCGGGCTGCTGTGGAGTCGAAAAGCCGGCACGCCCTAAGCTAATTCGGTGCCTCTCTCTCGCGATCAGGTGCGTCATGTCGCCATGCTGGCTCGGCTCGGGCTCGAGCCGGGCGATGAGGAGTTCTATGCCGAGCAGCTGAGCGGCATCCTCGGCGCCATCGACCGGCTGCAGCAGGTCGACACCGACGACATCCCTCCCACCGCTCAGGTCGTGGAGATCACCAACGAGCTGCGCGAGGACGAACCGCGCCCAGGCCTCACGCAGGCCCAGGTGCTGGCGAACGCGCCCGCCGCGCAGGACGGCTTCTTCCGCGTGCCCTCCATCCAGGAGGAAGCCTGATGGACACCACGCAGATGACGCTGGCGGAGCTGCAGCGGCTGCTGCGCGCCCGCGAGCTGTCGGCGAAGGACCTTCTCTCCGAGCACATGGTGCGGATCGACAACGTGGACGGCGAGGTGAAAGCGTTCCTTCGCACCACGCCTCAGCTGGCCTCGCAGCAAGCGGCGCAGGCGGATCGCGCGCTCAAGGACGGCACCGCTGGGCCGCTCGCAGGCATCCCGCTCGCGGTGAAGGACGTCCTGTGCGTAGAGGGCGTCGAGACCACTGCGGGGTCACAGATCCTGCGCGGATTCAAGCCGCCGTACACCGGCACCGCGGTGAGGCGCCTGTTCGAGGCGGGCGCGGTGATGATCGGGGTCACGAACTGCGACGAGTTCGCGATGGGCAGCTCCACCGAGAACTCGAGCTACTTCCCGACGCACAACCCATGGGATCTCGCTCGGGTGCCGGGGGGCAGCTCGGGCGGGAGCGCGTCGGCGGTCGCGGCGGGGGAGGCGGTGGTCGCTCTCGGCACCGACACGGGCGGGTCGATCCGCCAGCCCGCTGCGCTGTGCGGCGTGGTCGGGATGAAGCCGACCTACGGTCGTGTCAGCCGCTACGGGCTCATCGCGTTCGCGTCGAGCCTGGACCAGATCGGCCCGTTTGCCCGATCGGTGGAGGACGCGGCGATCGTGCTCGAAGCGATGTCCGGCCGCGACCCGCTGGACGCCACCTCATCGGATCGCCCCAACGACGTCAGGCGTGATTTCGAGGCCGGCGTCAAGGGGATGAGGCTCGGGGTGCCGCGCGAGTACTACGAGGTCGACGGGATCGAGCCCGGTGTGAAGGCCGCCATCGACACGGCGATCGATGCGTTGCGGCGTGCGGGGGCGGAGATCGTGGATGTGACGCTGCCGCACACCGATCACGGCCTCGCTGCGTACTACATCATCGCCCCGGCCGAGTGCTCCTCGAACCTCGCGCGGTTCGATGGCGTTAAGTACGGGATGTCCGACCAGGACGCCGCGAACATCACCGACGCCTACATGCAGACGCGGCGCAAGGGGTTTGGGAGCGAGGTCCGGCGGCGCGTGATGCTTGGCACCTACGCCCTGTCGAGCGGCTACTACGACGCGTACTACCTGAAGGCGCAGAAGGTGCGCACCCTCATCAAGAGGGACTTCGACGCCGCGTTCGAGAAGTGCGACGCGATCGTGAGCGCGACGTCGCCGACCGTGGCATTTCCGATCGGGTCGAAGACGCAGGACCCGCTGGCGATGTATCTGTGCGATGTGCTGACGCTCGGTGGGAACCTGGCGGGACTCCCGGGGATCAGCGTGCCGTGCGGGCTGTCGGAGGGCCTGCCCGTGGGGCTGCAGGTCCTGGCCCCGCAGTGGCGGGAGGACGTAGCCCTGCGCGTGGCGCGGGCGTACGAGGTGGCGAGCGGCGCGAGAGTCGAGGTCGCCCCGCTGTGACCGGCTCGTGGGAGGTCGTGATCGGGATGGAGGTGCACGTGCAGCCTCGCACGCGCACCAAGATGTTCTGCGGCTGCGCCGTCGGCCAGCTTGGCGATCCGCCCAACACCAGCGTGTGCGAGATCTGCGCGGGGATGCCGGGCACGCTGCCGGTGATCAACAAGGCGGCGGTCGAGGCCTGCCTCAAGACCGCGCTCGCATTGAGCTGCGAGATCCCGCAGCACACCAAGTTCGACCGCAAGAACTACATGTATCCCGACCTGCCCAAGGGCTACCAGATCAGCCAGTACGACCTCCCGATGAGCCACGACGGTCTGCTGGAGCTCGATGGTCGCAAGGTGCGCATCCGCCGCGTGCACCTCGAGGAGGACACGGGCAAGCTCGTGCACGCGGGCGACAAGCTGCACATGGCCAAGGAATCGTTCGTTGACCTCAACCGCGCGGGCATCCCTCTGATGGAGATCGTGAGCGAGCCCGATCTCAGGTCGGCGGACGAAGCGCGCGACTACGCGGTCGCGCTGCGCACCCTGCTGCGCACGATCGGCGCGTCGGAGGCGGAGATGGAGAAAGGCCAGCTGCGCGCGGAGCCGAACATCTCGATCCGCCGCGCGGGCGCCGAGGAGCTGGGCGTGAAGACCGAGCTCAAGAACATCAACTCTTTTCGCGCACTGCACCGTGCCATCCAGTTCGAGGTGGCACGGCAGGTCGAGGTCATCGAGTCAGGTGGGACGGTGGTTCAGGAAACGCGGGGATGGTCGGAGGCGGAGCAGCGCACGTTCTCGCAGCGCAGCAAGGAGTTCGCCGAGGACTACCGCTACTTCCCCGAGCCGGACCTGCCGCCCCTGGAGCTGGACCCGAGGTGGATCGAGGGACTGCGCGTCGCCCTGCCGGAGATGCCGGGTAAGAGACGCGCGCGCCTGATCGCCGAATACGGTCTGCCCCCGGCAGACGCCACGCAGATCACGGCGGACGTGCTGCTGGCAAACCTGTTCGAAGCCACTGTCAAAGGCGGCGCGGAGGCGAGGCCGGCCGCGAACTGGATCATCGGCGAGGTGGCGCCGTCGGGCAAGCTGCCCACGCCGGCGTTCCTGTCCGAGATCGTGAAGCTCGTGACCGGCGGCAGCATCACCCGCGATCAAGGGCGCGAGGTGCTGACCGAGTCGCTGAGCAGCGGGCGCGCGCCGGCCGTTATCGTCGCCGAGCGGGGCTTTGCCCAGGAGAGCGACGAGGCGTCGGTGAAGGCGATCGTCGAGGCCGCGATCATGGCGAACCCGCGTGCGGTTGAGGATTACAAGGCCGGGAAGAAGCAGGCGCTCGGCGCCCTGATGGCCGATGTGAAAAAGCGTGCCCCGCAAACGAACCCGAAGATTGCCAGCGAGCTGCTGGTGAGGCTTATCGGCTAGCGCGTTACCGCGCACCGATGGCTACCGTTCGGTACGCCATGAAGCCAATGTCGGCGCTGATCGCGATCGGTGCGGTCGCGCTTGCCGCCTGCGGACAGGTCGGTGGCAGCGCCGTAGTTCCGACTCCGACGCCAATCGCCCCGCCAACCGCCGCCCTCCATGCGTGGGCATCGTTTCCCGCCGCTGCGAATCCGCGCCCGATCGTATGGCTGGCCAACCCTTCCCCGACCAATGGGTATGGGACAGGCGCAAACAAAATGGAGGCTTACTGTCACAAGTTCGCCCTGGGTGGGACCTTGCCGTCGACCGTTCCGCTTCAAGGATCGGTGCTGTGGCCGGACGGGTCCAGCGTCACCTATGGCGGGATGTCTGCGGCCGATGCGTTTGGGCGACTCAGCGCGGGGACCCCTGTCGCAGACCCGCAGTGCACCTCATATCCGCCACTCGTGATCAACGGCGCGCGCCTCTCCACCTTCGAGTTCGTCACCGACCGCGGAAAGGCGCTCATGAACGCGTGGCTGTTTTCGGCTGTTGGGATGGATGGCGAGCTCGCCTATCCCGCCATCACGCCCGCCGCGTTCTGGACGGGAGGGATACTGGCGAGCGACGCCGGCAACACGGCAACGTTGAGCCCTGACGGCCGCTCGCTGACGTACACGTTCTATGGAGCGCCTTCAGCTCCCGGGCCGTGCGGCGCGGATTACAGGTCCGTGAGTGCCGAGTCCCAGACCGCAGTGGCGATCGCCCTCCAGGAACTTCCACATGCGCAGTCGGGGCAGCTGGTCGCGTGTCCCGCCGTGGCGCAGCAGCGAACCCTGGTGGTGCCTCTGACCCAGGCGCTCGGTGGTCGGGTGGTGGTCGACGCAACGGGCAACGTGATCCAGGTCTGCCCGTCGACGAAGCCCGCCTGCTAAGAGCCGGCTCGCTGGCTGGCCTCGGGTGAGTCGCTGAACCCATACTCCGCGGCCAGGTCTTTCACCGTCACGTGCGTGCCCGTTTTCTCCATCACCTTCGGATCGGCCGCCAGGCCGGCGACCGCGCGACCGTTGTAGATCGGCGCCGTGCTGCGGCTGATGTCGGGATAGCGCGCGGCGTCCGCGAGCACATCCTCGGTCCTCGTGAAGCCGGGCCACACCGAGATGGATGCGACATTGTGCGGGCGGAGCTCCGCCGCCATGTCGCCGACAAGCTTCTCGACTCCGGCTTTGCCTACCCCGTAGGCGACATTGCCGACGTACTGAGTGGCTCCGCCGGACGAGATGCACACGATCAAGCCTCCACCCGTTTCGATCATGAGTGGCGCCGCGAACGCGCTGGCCACGTAGTGCGAGCGCAGCCCGACGTTGTTGAACGAGTCCCAGAACTTGACGGGGATCGCCCAGAACGGCCGTAGCTCCCAGAAGGAGGCGACGCCGGAAGGGAGCTCCGACGGCTGAGGTGTCGACATCACGTTGTTGACCAGTACGTCCAGGCGGCCCTGCTCGGCGCGCACACGATCGAACACCGCCTTGACCTGCTCATCGACCGCGTGGTCGCACCGGGCGGCGATGCCCTTGCCGCCGAGCTTGTCGATCTCCTGCACCGTTTGTTTCAACGAGCCCCGGTGGTCGTCTGAGCTGTCGAGGCTGCGGCCGGTGAGGTAGACGGTGGCGCCGGCCTCGCCCAGGCCGAGCGCGATGCCTTTGCCCACGCCGCGGCTCGCGCCGGTGACGACTGCGACCTTGCCATCGAGCGCGCCCACAGCGGCAAAGATAAGCAATCTCATAGCCTTGTCGCGTGCCGCTGCCGCCAGACTCGCACGTACACACGGAATGGTCGTGGGATGGCAAAGGCACGATGGAACGGTGCTGCGAGCGCGCGATCGAGATCGGGCTGCCCGCGCTGGCGTTCACCGAGCACGCTGACTTCGTCACCATCCACAAAGGCCAGCACTCGGTCGACATCGTTGGTTACATGGAAGCGATCGAACAGTGCCGGGCGAAGTTCAAGGACCTGCGCATCCTGAGCGGCGTCGAGCTAGGCGAGCCTCACTGGTTTCCTGATGAGACGGCCGAGGTGATGGGTGCGGGCAAGCTCGATCGCGTTCTGGGCTCGATCCATTGCATCCACCTGGGCGGTGAGGTGGTCGATGCGAGTCAGTTCAGGTCGCGCCCACTCGCCGAGCAGGCCGAGGCCGTCACCGAATACTTCCGTGAGGTGTTGAGGATGGTCGAAAGCTCGCAGCACTTCGAGGTGCTCGCGCACCTCGATTACCCGAAGCGGTACTGGCCCGCCGACATGGCTCCGTATCGCGAGGACGACTACGAGGAGCTGCTTCGCGTGGTGCTGATGGCAGCGGTGAGGCGAGGTTGCGTCCTGGAGGTCAACACGACGCGGGGTCAGAGCGACGAGCGCAAGTTGTGTCCCGGACCGAAGGTGCTGCGCTGGTGGCACGAGCTCGGCGGCGTCGCGGTGTCATTCGCCAGCGACGCGCACGAGCCGGACCAGGTGGGCGGCGGTTTCAAGCTGGCGACGCAGATCGTGGAGGCTGCAGGTTTCAAGCCCGCGAAAGATCCCTTCGCCCTCTGGCGCCGGTGATCCTGCGGCCGACCTCGCCCGCGCATGGCGGCGCGAGCATCGCGCGCGACGATGAAGGCAGGGTGTGGTTGGTGAACTACGCGCTGCCAGGCGAGGTGGTGGAGGCGGAGCCGCGCGGCAAGCAGGGGGGTGTGGCGGTCGCTGCGACAACGCGCGTCATCGAACCATCGCCCAACCGGGTGGAACCCCGTTGCCCGTACTTCGGCAGATGCGGAGGATGTCAGTGGCAGCACGCGTCGTATGCGCATCAGCTGGAGCTGAAGCGACAGGTGGTGGAGGAGGCATGGTCGCGCGCAAGCCTGCGGCTGCCGCCCGACACGCCGGTGCTGGGCATGGAAGACCCGTGGCGGTACCGAATTCGTGGTGAGTTCGAGGCCGTCCCCGGCGGGGAGGGTTGGCGCTTCGGCTTCCATCGCCTGCGCTCGCACCAGCTGATTCCCATCGAGTCCTGCGACATCCACGACCTGCGGATCGAGCAGGCGCTGCCCGCATTCGCGCAGGCGGCCAATGAGCTGCAGCTCGCCGACCTGCAGAACCTGCTGCTCACCATCGAGCCGAACGGCAAGGGCCTTATGTGGCGGCTGCGATTCAAAGGCAAGGAGCCCTCGTGGCCGCGGGACGAGTTTGCGCGGAGGGTCGGGGAGCTGCTGCCCGACCAGGTGCTGCTGGACGACGCGATGAGCCTGGTGTTCTGGGACATGAGCTTTCGCGTGCGCAGCGACACGTTCGTGCAGACCAACTATCAGCAGATGCTGGTGCTGTACCAGGTAGCGCTGGACATGCTCGACGTGGGGGAGGAGGATCACGTGCTTGACCTGTACGCGGGCATCGGCACGATATCGGTCGCTGTCGCGCGAGCGTGCGCGGGTGTGACGGCGATCGAAGAGAACCCGCGGGCCGTGCAGGTGGGGCGATTGAACGCGAGGATCAACGCGGCCAAGGTCGAATACATGCCCGGCAAAGTCGAGACCGTGTTGCGGCAGGTGAGGATGGGCCGGCACCGGGCGGCGATACTGGACCCGCCGCGGGCGGGGTGCGAGCCTGCCGCCCTGGCGGAGCTGTTGAGGCTTGGGCCGGAGCGCCTGGTCTACGTGTCGTGCGAGCCGTCAACCCATGCGCGAGACCTGATCGCGCTGGTCAGGGGTGGCTACAGGGTGAGACGAGCCGCGATCGTGGACATGTTCCCGCAGACGTACCACATCGAGACCGTCGCCCTGCTGGAACGGGGCTCCTAGAAGGGTGCTAGAAGGCGTTCAGGCTGTGGCCCAGCTTCAGGAGGGCAAGGCGAAGACGACCAGGGCGTAGCTGTCTAACCGCGAATGCCAGGGCGGGCCTCAGCAGCAGCACGTGTGGTCCAACGTTGAGAAGACGTTTGCAGTTACGGGCACCAGAGGGGCCAATCCTACAGAAAGGGACCTGGCGATGGGACTGGGCTAGGCGAACCTGGGGCTGTGGGCGAGCTTTACAACTCTTAGCCGCAGCCGGCCCGGTCCGAGTGACTTGACGACCAATCCGAGGACGATTCTGACCAGCACATCAGCCAGAACGCCGGCCGGGAGAGGAACGTTACGAACGCGTCCTCACGAATTCGGCCAGGCGGCTCACGCCCTCGCGCAGGTCCTGGTCGGAGCTGGCCAGGCTGATCCTGACCGCATTCTTGCCCACGACGCCGAAGGCGGAGCCGGGGGCGACCGAAACCCCCTTCTTCCGCAGCAGCTCGAAAGCGAAGGTGCGCGAGTCGAGGCCGCTCGGGGCGATGTCGGCCATGATGTAGAACGCGCCGGCGGGCTCGACGATGAAGAGGCCGGCCTCGCGCAGCAGGTCGACAACGAGATCGCGCCGCCGCCGATAGGCGGTCACCATCTCGGTCACGCAGTCCTGGGGCCCATCGATGGCAGCCTCAGCGGCGACCTGGCTGATCGTCGAGGTGCATGACGAGTTGGACTCGAGGACCTTGGTCGCTGTGTCGATGAGCTCGGCCGAGCCCGCGACGTAGCCGAGGCGCCAGCCGGTCATCGAGTAAGTCTTCGAGAAGGTGAACACGGAGGCGATGCGGGGATCGTCGGGCGCGAGGCTCGCGGGGCTGGTCCAGCTACCGTCGAGCACGATCTGGTCGTAGCACTCGTCGCTGATCATCCAGAGGTTGTGGCGCTGCGCGATGTCGACAAGCTTCTCGATCGTTTTGCGCGGATAGATTGCGCCAGTCGGGTTGTTGGGGCTG
>DATARC010000219.1:0-7038 GCA_036264335.1 Candidatus Dormiibacterota bacterium | reverse complement strand
GCGAGCCGCTCCGCGTCCGCGAGCGCCCGCGACGTCGGAATCAGGAACAGGAGCCCGACCGCCACCGCTCCCGACAGCAGCCAGGCGGTGAGGGAGGGGGTGGTGGCGTCGTGGGCGTGCTCGAGGAGGCTCACCATTCCTGCGCCGGCCGCGGCGATCGAGAGAGTGATCGGGTAGTGGCCGAGGATCCAGGTGGTCAGGGAGTCCCCGTTCCGCTTTGGCAGCCTGCCTCCGACGACGTCGAAATAGAGCCACCAGAATCCGAAACCGACGACGAGAGCGATCATGCCCGACGAGATCGACTTGAAGTCGTGTTGCGTCCGTGACAGCCCGTCGACGACGCCGAACACGACCTCGCCCAAGACGATGAGGGTGAATGTTCCGAAGCGGTCAACGAGTGAATCGGTGGGTGCCAATGCCCGTCTCATACCGACGCCGACGCGCTCCAGAACCGCAAGGAGGACGATCCAGGCGATGGTGTAAAACGCCCAGGCAACCAGTCGCAGATCGGCCGGCAGAAAGGCGCTGATGAGGATCATGAGGCTCGAAACAGCCATCGTTACCACGTAGCGGCCGGCGTCGGCCACGAACTCCTGACGGCCCGCGGTGACATCCTGGCGCCGGACGTCGTACCAGAGCCAGGTCATCACGGCCAGGAACGCCGCGTAGGCGATCGCGAAGCCCAACCCGCCGCCGGCGCCGGCGTCGGCGGCATAGACAGCGAGGATGGTCAGGATGCCGATCTGAAGGAAGACGAAACCACGGGTCCGTCCGTTGTCGCGGCCGTGGAGCTCGAGGTACAGGGATCCGTTGGTCCAGGCGATCCAGGTCAGCGAGAAGACGAGCGCGAAATCCAGCAGCGCCCGGGCCGAGACGTCATCCGCCAGGCGGAGTCCCGCCTGGGCGATGACCGCCGCATAAATGAGGTCGTAGAGGAGCTCGAGCGGGCTGACCCGACGGTCGACGATCGTTTCGCCGTGCGGACGGGGCGGGCTCCAAAACCACGTCTTGAAAAGCTGCATGGCGCGACCGGCAGCTGGAGCGGACGCCCTCGAAGGTCCATGGGAAGGGTTGGCCGGCACGCAATATGTTTACAGCGTTTCCCGACGTCGAGGCGCGGGAGTCTGGCATCGAGCAGCGCCTGGGCCCACGCGGCGTGGCTGTGGTCGCACGGGGCCTGCCGCATGCCTTCTTTGGTCGTATGCGAGACCGCCTGAAGGCCCGATCGCTACTTTGACGCGGCTGTCAGCGCCCTCAGCTGCCCGAGTGACTCGCGCATGATCTCCGACAGCTCCCGCGCCCTAGAGTCGGTGACCCAACGCTCGAACGCCACGCGAAAGATGACGACGCCTGCCTCGGCGGCAAGGCTCGCGTCCGGGTCTGTGACGCCGCGCCGGCGCAGGCCGGCGGCAAGCGCGGCCGAAAGCGTTGCCATCTTTATCAGCTCGCGTTCGCGCAGCTCGGCGTTGGCGCCGATGACAGCCTGCCGCTGTCGCGAGAGCTCGCGGCCCTCCCCGAGGAACGCAGCAGCCGCGTCGAGGGCGGCCGCGACAGCCTCCATCGGGGACGCGTCATCCGGGGCGCCTTCGAGAGCGGCCACCAGCGCCTCCTGCAAGGAGGCCGAGCCGGCAAAGAGCACCTCGCGCTTGTCGGCGAAGTAACGGAAGAACGTCCTGGCGGTCAAGCCGGCGCGCTCGGCAATCTCGGCAACCGTCGTCTGCTCGAAGCCGCGTTCGACATAGAGCTCCATCGCCGCCCTGCGGAGGCGACCGCTCGCGTTCGGCTCCCAGCGACCCACGCCGTGAGTTTAAGTGATGGCGCACAGTGACATCACCTGGTAACATGATGTCGTTGCGTGACATCACGGGTTCGCTCGCCGAGCGATGGTCACGGAGGAGGTTCTCATGCTCGTATTTGTCACCGGAGCTTCAGGATGGATCGGCTCGGCCACAGTCGTCGAGCTGCTCAAAGCCGGCCACGAGGTCCTCGGCCTGGCCCGCTCGGACGCATCCGCGGCGGCGATTGCCGCGCTCGGCGCGAAGGTGCAACGGGGTGGCCTGGACGATCTGGACAGCCTCCGCGCAGGCGCCGGCGCAAGCGACGGGGTCGTCCATCTGGGCTACAGCCACGACTTCTCGCGCATGGCCGAGGCAGCGGAGATGGACCGGCAGGCGCTCGAGGCCATCACCGCGACGCTGGTGGGCACCGGCCGGCCGCTGGTCTTTGCCTCGGGCGTGCTCGGACTCGCTGCGGGCCGGGTGGTGACGGAGCAGGACGCCGCCGACCCCAGCCTCCACCCGCGGGTCGCCGCGTCTCTGGCAACACTGGCGCTCGCGGAAAGGGGTGTGCGCACCTCGGCAGTGCGGTTCGCGCCGACGGTGCACGGGGCCGGCGACCACGGTTTCGCGGCCAGACTTGTCGCCATCGCCCGAGACAAGGGCGTCTCCGGATACATCGGCGACGGCGACAACCGGTGGCCGGCGGTGCACCGCCTCGACGCCGGCCGCCTGGTCGCTCTTGCTGTCGACGGCGCACCGGCCGGTTCGGTGCTCCACGCCGTCGGCGAGGAGGGCATCCCGACGCGGGACATTGCGGCGGCGATCGGAAGCGGACTCGATCTACCGGTCGTCTCCGTACCGGCTGAGCAGGCTGGTGATCATTTCGGCTGGCTCGGCCGATTCTTCGCCGTCGACTGCCGCGCCTCGAACGAGCTGACCCGGACGCTGATGGGCTGGGAGCCGACCCACCTGGGACTGATCGCCGACCTCAATGAGGGCCACTACGTCAAGAGTCAACCAGCTCAGAATTTTCGGCAGAATCGTAGTGCCCGGGCCATTTCGTAGAGGTTCCGGCCGGTCATCTACGCTGAGACCAAATATGGGAGGTGGTGATGCCCGCACCAGAAAACCCTGACTCGCCGGCCGTGAGGCTTGCTCGCAGCCACCTTGAAGCGTGGACCAACCACGACATGGAGGCAGCACGTGGCAACCTCGCCGACGATGTTCAGTTCTTCAGCCCGGCGGCCAACCTCGTCGGGATCGAGGAGTACATGGAGGGGGCACGCGGTCTCGTCCAGTTCGCCAAGCAGGTCGTGCCGGGCAGCCTTCGGATCATCGCCGCCACCGGAGACGAGCGGAACGCGCTGATCATGTACGAGGTGCGCACCGAAGGCGGTCCATTCGGAGCGAGGCTCTTTCCTTCCGCGCAGACCTGGGTGCTGGACGACAACGGCAAGATCAAGCTCGAGCGGATCGTCTCGATCGTCATTCCGTTGAAGGCCGTATGAGCTCTGCGTGGCCGCTTGGCGCCCTCGAGCTGAAGGTGCTCGATCTCGAGCGCGAGGGCACCTTCTACGAGTGGTTCGGGTTTGCGAGGCTTGCCGGGGACGAGAGCAGTGCGACGTTTGGCGTGGACGGCAGGCCCCTCCTTCGATTGAAGGCCACACCAGGACTGCGTCGCCGGCCCAGGCATACGGCCGGCCTGTACCATTTCGCGATCCTGTTGCCCACAGAGGAAGAGCTCGGCGGCTTCCTGCAAAGGTCGCTCCTGGAAAGACTCCCGCTCACCGGGACTTCCGATCACTTCGTCAGCCAGGCCCTCTACTACGACGACCCCGAGGGCAATGGCATCGAGGTCTATGCCGACAGGCCGCGCAGCGAATGGACCTATGCGGCTGGGCGTCTCAACATCGGCGTCGAGCATCTGGACTTTGAGCGGTTGCTGCGCATCGCGGATGCGCCGCGCCCGAAGTTTTCAGAGGAGACCCTGCTGGGCCACATGCACCTGAACGTCGGTGACCTCGACCGCAGCCAGGCTTTCTACGAGGGGATGGGGATGGCGCTGACGGCCGAGGCGGGCCGGGTGATGCGTTTCCTGAGCTGGGACGGCTACCACCACCACCTCGGTATCAATCTTCTGGAAGGCCGTGGGGCCGGGCCCGTCGAACCCATCGTGGCCGGCCTCAAGAGCTTTGAGGTGGCGCGTCTCGAAGCGCCGGTGCAGGATCCCGACGGAATCGAGGTCACCCTGCAGCAGGCCTGACCGCTCTACGTGGGCGTTGCCGCCGAGCGAGGCCTCGTGAAAGCGATTGTGGCAATCGCTTCAAGATGATCAAGCCTCGCGCGATCAAGCGCCGCATTCGTCGATCGCGCCAGATTCGTCGGCGGTCTCTCCTTGGTCTCTAACATTGGCATACGCCGTGCGGTTGCTTTATCCTCGGGCGAGTGGCAGACGTCCTGGTGGGGTTGCAATGGGCCACCGAAGCAGCCTTTCTCCTTCTAACGCTCGCGGCGGTGATTGACTGGACTCACCATCGAGATAACCGCAGTGGCCATTTGGCCGTGGCGTTTGGTTCGCTGACCGCTCTTATCGTCATATCACCGGCGGTCGGCCAGGCCGGCGCCCTGGATCCGCTTCTGACCGACATCGCATTGGTGACCTTCCTGCTTTCTGGCTATGCGCTGTTGATGTTCCGCGATGCATTGATTCCCTTAGGTGCGGCGAAGCGCTGGGTCACCGTCGGCATCGTGGTCGTGGCACTGCTGGCGTTTGCCGTCCAGTTCCCATCTGATCCCCAGGGGCGACTCGGACCCCTTCAAACTCTTGCCGCCGGCGCCGTGTTGATCACATGGGCTCTGTGCATCGTGGAGCCGATCTTCCGCATGTGGGTCACGTCGATCCACCGACGTGCGGTCGAGTCGGCGCGGTTACGCTCGCTGAGCCTGGGTTACGCGGCGCTCATCGCCGAGGTCGGCGTGGCAGCCGTCGCAGGCTCGGCCGCCCGCACACCGTATTTCCGCCTTTTCATTGGCCTGGTCACGCTGGCGATCGTGCCTCTCCTGTATGTCAGCTTCTCGCCGCCGGCGTGGCTTCGGCGCATCTGGAGGGGGCCCGAGGAGGACGCGTTTCGGAATGCCCTCCACGAACTCCTCCTGTACAGCCCTGACCGGCCGACGCTGGCGCAGCGCGCTCTCGCGTGGGCGACCCGCCTTGTCGGCGGCGCTAGCGCTGTGATCGTCGATGCCGACGGCTCGGTGCTCGCCGCGCGCGACATGACAGCGGCTGAAGCGGAGGCGATAGCGGCCCAGGTGCATGCCGGCGCCGGCGGCAGCGAAACCAATCACGCAGACCTTCCTGCCACCCGGCTCATGACTGAGCTGCACCTCCGCCAAGGCGTGGGTTACATGGTCATTGTGGCCGGGCCGTTCACGCCCATCTTTGGCGACGATGAGATTTCGCGTTTGCGGCAATACGCGAACAGCATCACGGCCGGCCTGGACCGCGTGACGCTCAACGAGAGGGTCGTGTCCCTCGAGAAGGCCAAGACAGAGTTTCTCAATGTCGCCTCGCATGAGCTACGTGGGCCCATGACAGTCATCAAGGGATACCTCACGATGCTGGAGGCCGGCTCTCTTGGCGAGCTGACCGAACAGACGTCCTCGATTGTTCACCTGCTGATTGCGAAATCCGACGAGGTCAACTGGATGGTCGAGCAGATGGTTGAGGCGGCCCGCCTGGAAGAGGGCCGCATGGCTTTGAAGAAGATCCCCGCCAACCTCGTCGAGCTGACCAACATGGCTATCGAGGGCGTGAGCCAGCTGCTTGCCAATCACCGGCTGAGCGTCGAGAGGCCGTCGAGGCGGGTTGAGTGCGAAGTGGATCCCGACCGTTTCCAGATCGTCGTCAGAAATCTGCTGAGCAACGCGGTCAAGTACTCACCGGACGGCGGGCGCATCAAAGTCTCGATCACGGGCAATGGCACCGGCAAGGTCGCCGTGACCGACGAGGGCATTGGCATCGCCCAGGCCGACCAGGCACGGCTGTTCAGTCGCTTCGTCCGCATCGAGACCAAGGCCACCGAGAGCGTCTCGGGCACGGGCCTCGGGCTGTGGCTGTCGCGCGAGATCGCCAGAATGCACGATGGTGACCTCACGGTGGAGTCGACGCTCGGACGGGGTAGCACCTTTACGTTCCAGGTCCCGCTCAGCCCGTAGCGTGGCCCCGGACGTCACCACGCGATTCGGGCCGGCGCGGCCCCTTGACCTGGTTCTGACGCTGGCTCCGCTTGGCGAGGGAAGATCGTTGCGCATCAGCGCCGGCGAGGTCTGGCGCGCCACCCTGACACCAGAAGGCCCGGCGACGGTTCACCTCGCGCAATCCGGAGACACCGTCGAAGTCGAGGCCTGGGGTCCCGGAGCGCAGTGGGCGTCCTCCCATGCAGACGCCCTCTGCGGAGAGCAAGACGACGATGCCGGCTTTGTCCCGCGGCATCCGTTTCTCGCCCAGGTACACAAGCGCCATCCCGGCGTCCGCATCCCGAAGACGTCCGCGGTTTTCGAAGCGCTCGTCCCCAGCGTTCTCGGTCAGAAGGTCACCGGCATCGAGTCGCGCCGGTCCTACGAGCGAATGGTCGACGCACTCGGTGAGGCGGCGCCGGGCCCGATCAGGCTCACCGTTCCACCCTCTGCGCGTGTGCTCGCGCGAACACCGTACTGGACGTTTCACACATTCGGCATCGAGCGCCGGCGTGCGGACGTCATCGTCGGCGCCGCCCGTAGCGCCGGCCGGCTCGAGGAGACGGTGTCCATGGATCTCGCTTCTGCATACAAACGGCTGCAGGCATTCCCAGGCATCGGCCCCTGGACAGCTGCCCTCGTGGCGTCAGCCGCGCTCGGCGACCCGGATGCAGTGCCCGTCGGGGACTACAACCTTCCGAACAGCGTCGGGTTCGCGCTCGAAGGGACGCCGCGCTCGACAGACGAGCGCATGCTCGAGCTGCTTGAGCCCTATCGCGGCCATCGCGGCCGTGTGCTGCGGCTGATCGCGATCGCCGGCGTCACCGCTCCGCGCTTCGGGCCGCGGATGCCTCTCCGCGACCTCGCGCACAGTTAGCAGGCACTACTCCAGCTTCGCGATCTCCTGTTCGACGACCTCGATCAGCTCGCTCATGCCTGCGCTGTCGAAGATAAGGCGCGCGCCAGCCGCCTTGAACAGATCGGGCAGCGGCCTGGTCGCGCCCAGAGCCAATGCCGCCCGATA
>DATARC010000170.1:0-65547 GCA_036264335.1 Candidatus Dormiibacterota bacterium | reverse complement strand
TCGCCGATCCAACGCGCTTGCGCGAGGCGCTTGGTGACTGGACGGATCGGATGCACAACGAGCACGGGGCGGTGCATCACTTTGACGTCACGCGCGGCTCCTGGGTGTATCGAGTGTTCCTCCTCCGCAGCACGCTGCAGGTCGACCTGGCGTTCGCGCCGGCGGTCGACTTCGGAGCGCTTGGTTCCACGTTCCGCCTGGTGTCAGGCAGCGCGGTCGACCTGCCCCAGACGCCACCTCCTGCCGCCGAGGAGATGATCGGCCTGGGCTGGCTTTACGCGCTGCATTCGCGCTCCTGCATCGAGCGCGGCAAGTCCTGGCAGGCCGAGTACATGATCAGCGCGGTCCGCGACCAGGCGCTCGCCCTGGCGGCGCTGCGGCACGGCCTGCCAGCGGCGCAGGGACGTGGCTTCGACAAGCTGCCGGTTGACGTGCGGTCACGCTTCGAGGGGGCGCTGGTCAGGTCGCTCGAAGTCGGTGAGCTGAAGCGGGCGTTCCGCGCTGCCACGGCCTGCCTCCTGGACGAGATCGGCCACAGCGCGCCCGCCCTGGCCGCCGAGCTGAGCGACCCGTTGACCGAGCTGAGCACATGACGGGGCGGGCGTGAACCCGTTGCGATGCCTGGGCCGGCCTTCGGGCGCGGTATGGTTCAACGCGAGTGATCGCATTGGTGCGCCTGGCAGGAATTGAACCTGCTGCCTTTCGGTCCGGAGCCGAACGCTCTATCCGGTGAGCTACAGGCGCGCGCCGGCTGACCAGTCTAGACTGCCCCCGCCGTGAGCCGAATTGTCAGCACCCTTGCCCTGGCCCTCTTTCTGGCCGCATGCCAGACGGCCGCATCCCCGCCGGCCCCCTCTCCCAGCCCCGGGCTTCACAACACGGTCGCGACCGCCGTGATCCAGCCCGGCGAGGTGCCGGCAAGCCTCAGCAAGTGCCCAGGCTCGGGGCCGATCACCGGCTACCTCACGGCCCTGCAGGCGAGCAATCCGGCTCTCGCACAGCAGGTCACCGATCAGTGGCGCCAGCTCCAGGCCAAGGGCGCGAAGGCGGCCGCGATCATGCTCTTCGCATACGACCCCACCGCCTGCTCGGCTGAGCTTGCAGCGACGGCCAGCACCAAATCCCTCGCGAGCTTCGTCGTCCAGTTCAGCGACGAGGGCCAGGCGGAGCGTGCCTGGGGAGCGGGTGTCCTGGGCTTTGCGACTCCCTCACCCGACCAAGTGGCGCCTGGCATCCTCAGAGGCTCCGGCACCGGATTGGGCGACAGCTCCTGGACCTACAACAACCCGCAGGTCCAGCTGGCCTGCTGGCGCCGGTCGGTCTTCGTTTCGCTCGTGGTGCTCAACAACCTCGATGCGGCCGCCTACAAGGCCGTAACTGTCGCGATCGATGCTCGCTTAAACTGAACCGCTCGCGCCTGTAGCTCACCGGATAGAGCGCTTGCCTGCGGAGCAAGAGGCAGCAAGTTCGATTCTTGCCAGGCGCACCATCGCGCCTCGACATCAATCGACCTTCTAGCTGACCCTCTTGTTCTCGGCGGTCGCCACTTTCTGGCCCGTCGTCGAGTCGAGATTGATGATGCCCAGGATCACCATGAACGCCTTGTTCTGCCACACCGCGATGTAAAACGCCTGGTTCAGGATCGTCGTGCTGAGCACGATGGAGTTGGAGCCGAGGCCTGTCTTGGTGCCTTCCACCACCGGCGCTCCATTCGCTTTCAAGGTTGTCCGGTCGATCCCGAAGATCTGGCCGGTCGTGTAACCGTTAGCCGCGCTCGCCTCGTCCTTGAACTGGATCGAGAAGTTGACCACGAGCGGGTATGCGGCCGCGCTGAGGTTGGCAACTGTTGACGCCACGTTCTCGCAGTTCGCAGCGCTGTCCGTGTAGAACATGACCTGCGTCGCGGTCGCGCCCTTGCTTTGCGCATCCGCCCACTCAGCCTTGGTTGACGTGTAGGTGGCCGGATCTTTCGTCTTGAGGCTGTCGAGGTAGGCGTTGATGTCACCCGAGATCGGGCACTGGTGCATCGTGTTCGGAAGATCGCTGGGCTGAACAGCGACGCTGGCCGCGGTGGGCGCGGTGCCGCCGGTGGTTGACGAGCACGCCACCAACATCATCAGTGCCACCAACGAACCAAGCGATCTCGTCATGTCTTCGTTTCACTCTAAAGGATCGATGCTGAGCGCCCCCTTGGGGGAATGGAGTGTGGCAACATGCAAGCGGCCTCGACATGGTTCACGATCTACAGGCCGCCGCCTCTGAATATCTCGGCTGGCTTCAACTCGAGGCGAACCGAAGCCCGAACACGGTCCGGGCCTATGAATCCGAGCTTGGACGGCTGATCGCATTCCTCGCCACCAGCGGTCACACGCTCGTGCTGACAGACCTTCGTCATGAGGACCTCCGCGCTTATCAACGGCACCTCGCAGGGCGCCTGAAGAGCCCCGCGTCACGAGCGCGCGCCCTGGTCGCCATCCGCTCGTGGCTGCGATGGCTCGCCAAGGAAGGCATCCTCGAGCGCGATCTGTCGAATGGCATCACGCTGCCAAAGCTCGAGCAGCGCCTCCCCAAGCCCATCGACCCCGACGAGCTGATCCGGCTCCTCGCCGCTCTCCCGACCACGACGCTGGCTGACAAGCGGGACCGCGCGCTGGTCCAGTTCCTCATCAGCACCGGGTGCCGCATCTCCGAAGCGCTCGCGCTTGACCGCACCGACTTTCCGCGAAGCGGCAACCGGCTGGTGGTCATGGGCAAGGGCTCCAAACAACGGTCGGTCTACCTGACCACAGACGCGCGCTCGGCCGTCGAGGAATACCTGGCCGTGCGCGAGGACGCGAGCATGGCCTTGTTCGTCAACTACGACAGGTCGGTTGCCGATGACAGCGGCCGCAGGCTCACCACCGCCGGCGCGCGATACATAGTCCGTCAGATTCGGCAGAAGCTGGGCGCGTGGTCGTTCAAATCACCGCACGTGGCAAGGCACACCGCCGCGACCACCCTCCTGGAGGTCACGGGTGGTGACGTCCGGCTGGTCCAGGAGGTGCTGGGCCACGCAAACCTCAATACGCTCCAGGGCTACACGAAGATCGTCGACAGCAGAAAGCTGGACGCGTATCGCCGCTACCAGGAATTCCTGGACGGCAAGAAAGCCGGCGCCTGAACCGTCGATCCGGATCGTGAGAGCTGCCGCCGTCGCCCTGGCGCTGATCCTCGTGGCCTGCGGCCACCCCAGCGCTTCACCCACTGTGGCCAGCCCGCTTCCGGGCCCGATTGCATGGCCCGTGATCGCGACCGACGACACAAACACGTTTGGCGTCGACATCTCGGGCACCGGCAGCACCGTTTCCAGGGTCGACATTCGCAGCCGGTTCGGTGCCGTCACGGTCGGCGGCCAGGTGATGTCAGCGTTGATCTACCGGAACATTCCGTGGAACGGCTACTCGCTGGTCCTGTACCAGGCCCTCGCCGTCGAGGCCCACTCGTGGTCCGTGCTCTGGTTCTACTGCACAGGATCGACCTTGACCTACATCTATTGGGAAAGCACGACCAGCTCAAAGCTAAACCGCGAGCCGATGAAAGGCACGTGCACAACGACGAGCACGACGCACGCCAATGTGTCGTGGCCGGCCGGATCCATGCAGGCGCCCGCGATCATCACGGGGTTCAGCGTCCACGGTGTGCATATCGACATCGGCGGCACGTCTCCAGGGCATGCGGTCATCGACGGTAGAACGTGGTCGTTGTATCCATACGTGCTGGTCGACTGCTCGAAAGACTGTGGCACGCCGGGCTGGTACGAGCTGCACTCCGTGCTGTGGGACAGCGTGTCTGGTGAATCCGCCTACGGGATCGTTTATCTGCTCACCGGCCACACGCATGAAGCAGAGCTCGAGTACGCGCTCGAGGTGCCGACGCTCGGCCGCCCTGTCGATACCTCGTTCAACGCAGATTGGAGCCGCGGCTAGCCTCACCACGCGCGCCGCCACGGAAGAATAGCCAGGTGAACTGGCGAAATCGCAGGTTCCTGAAGCTGTGGGCGGGTCAGTCGGTGAGCGAGCTTGGCGGGTCGATCACACAGATCGCGCTGCCGACCGTTGCCGTGTTTCAGCTGCACGCAGGACCGTTCGAGCTGGGTCTGCTGTCGGCTTTCGCACGCCTGCCCTTTCCCCTCCTCGCACTTCCGATCGGCGTCTGGATCGATCAGCTGCCAAGGCGACGTGTCATGATCCTCGCCGACGTCGGCCGGATGCTGGCCTTAGCCTCGATTCCAATCGCCGCTGTCGGTGGGGCGCTCACGCTGGTGCAGCTCTACGTCGTCGCGTTGGTGACCGGCCTTCTCACCATCTTCTTCGACCTCGCATATCTCTCGTACGTTCCCTCACTGGTTGGGCGAGAGAACCTGGGTGACGCCAATGCCAAGCTCCAGCTGAGCTCTTCGGTGTCCGACGTGGCAGGCCCAGGCCTGGGTGGCTTGCTGATCCAGGCCATCGGCGGCGGGCAGGCCATCGCCGTGAACGCCGCGTCCTACCTGGTCTCGTTCGCCAGCCTCGCCTGGATCCGGGGAGAGGACGTTTCGCCAGTTAGGGCCGGCCCTGCCGCAAGCGCCTTTGCCGATTTGAAGGAAGGTCTTGCGCACGTGTTCCGGCATCCGCTGCTGCGCAGCCTCATCCTGTGCCTCGGCGGCGCGATCGTGGTCGGCCACATGGAGGAGCCGAACCTTTACCCGTTCTTGTACAAGATCCTTCACCTGTCCCCAGGCACCGTCGGCCTGGTGCTGAGCGTCTCCGGTGTGGGCAGCGTGGCCGGCGCCATCGTGAGCAGGCGTGTCGCCGCTCGGTTCGGACCCGGCTGGACGCTGGCGGTGACAGGGGCGGTAGTCGGCACGATGATCATGCTGCAGACCACAGCGCAGTTCGGCCTGGCGATCCCGATCCTGGTCGCCACGTTCCTGATCATCGGGGTCATGGATCCGATCCACGACGTGACCCAGGTTTCGCTCCGCCAGATGCTCACGCCTGACCGCCTGCAGGGCCGCATGAATTCGGTCTTCAGAACCGTTTTCTGGGGCGCATGGCCCCTCGGAAGCGTCATCGGCGGCTACGTCGGCTCGGTTCTCGGCCCAGTCCCGGCGATCGTCATCGGCGGCGCCGGTTTTGCGGTCTTTGGATTGGCCGTCCTTTTCACGCCACTGCGCACCGCGCGCATCTAGACGGAGCGCCCGCGCCTATCCGGTAGAGACCTGGTCGCAGGCGACGAGCATCGTGCATGCGGTCTGCACCGGGATCGCAAGCGAAAGGGCCTCGACACCCGTGCCCTCGAACTTCGCCGCGGCCACGGCGACGACGCGCCCTTGATCGTCGACCACCGGGCCGCCGCTGTTGCCGGGACTGATCGGCGCCGAGAACTGCAGAAAGTCACCGCCGTCTAGGCTGCGATAACCAGACACAACGCCAATCGACAGGCTGCCCGCAAGGCCCAGCGGGGACCCGATCGCCATCACGCTCGATCCAAGTGCCGGCCGGTACGCGACGGTCTTGAGGGCTGGGAAGTGTTCGGTGACATGCACGATGGCGAGGTCGTCATCGCGGTCGACTCGGGTGATGATGCCCTTGATCGTCCTGTCTCCCTGCCGCACATCGACTTCGCTTACGCCGGCATTCCAGGCGTCGGCGACCACATGGAAATTGGTGACGAGGTCGGATCCTGCCGAGTCCGAGCGCGCCACCCAGGCGGACCCGAGGCCCGCCGACGTCTCGATGGTGAAGACCGAAGGCTCAACTCGCCGCACGATCGCCGTCCAGTCGGGCCGCGCGTTGAGTCGAGCCTCCAGCGCCGTGACGCGCTGCCGCAGCTCCTGGTTGGCCCGAGCCTCCGCCGCAAGCGCCTGCCGGCTCGCGCTTTCGTCACGAATGATCACTCCCGCCGCGGCGACGGGAAGGGCCAGGACGACGAGCGCCAGCAAGATCGCGAGTGCCGGGCCAGCCCCAGCGGTCACGCCCCTGGGGCCGGCACCGGGCCGGATGGCGCTCCAGGCCCGGATGCCGGTGATTCCAGATGCAAGGTTCATCAGCTGAATCCCAACGAGCTATTTGAGACCGGCTCCGAGAGCGGCCTCGGCTTTGCCCATGCTGAGCATCGCCTTGTTGAGCTTGGCCCAGCCGCCGGTGATCTTGGCCAGGTTGTTGTTGTCCATGCCGCTGATCAGCTCCTGCAAGCCGGCGATCCCTGAGCTGAGGGCATCCCCGAGCATGGCGTCAGAGTTGGCGAGGGCGGCGGGCACCGTGGCCTTGGTTCGGTCCGACTGGAATGCCTGCATGTCATTGAGCTCTTGCTGCGCCGCGGTCCGGCACTGGCCGAAGGCCCTGCACGCATTCAGGTTCTTGTCGTCGATCACCACTCTCGCGCTGTCGACCACGTACAGGCTCACGTAGTCCGCGGTCACCTTCCTGCCGGCGGCATCCTGTTGCGCGTTCGCAAGGAGCGCCTGGGTGCCCGTCAGCGTGACCTGGGTCGAGGCCAGCTGGTGCCGCGCGGCGTCGCGCTGACCAGTGGTCGACCACAGGAAATAACCCAATGAGCCGGTGGCCAGGATTCCCACAACCCCAACCGCGACCGGCACCGCCCAGCTCGAGCGGCTCTTTCGCGCCGGTGCCGTGAGCGGGGCTGATGCTTCAAAACGAGCCGGCGCCGGCTGTACCTGGGCGTGCGCGTAGACCTCGGTCGGCGCCACGAAAGGTGGCGGTGCTGGAGCATAGGCGGGCTGCATCGCCTCGGCAAATGGGACGGCAGGCTGCGGGACCGCCATGACCTGATCGACCGGGGCTTCCACCGCCTGCACTGCCTCGGCCCCATTGGGATACGGACGAAGTGGCACGGTTCTGTCGTACTCCGGGTTGATCGACATCGAAGCTACTCCTCTGAAAACGGGCTGCCTGCAACGACGCCATCGTCTGCAGAAGCCGTCTCAGAGCCAGTCTCAACGGCGTCTCGAATTGACTCTCAATCCGGAGCGCGTACTGGCCGGGGTCCCGGCGCACCACGAGCTCCGCACACTCCGCCACGATTGACGCGGTGAAACTTTCGAAGGAAGCCCGCGTGTTCGGCTTCCTGCTGGTCTTCGTGCCGTTGACGCTCATCAGCGGCAGGCTCGGTTGGCCGTCCGCTCTGCAGTTCTTCCTCTCTGTCGCCGCCGTCATCCCGCTGGCCGGCTTCATCGGGTCGGCGACGGACGAGCTGAGCAACCGGGTCGGCGCCCGAACCGGCGGCCTGCTCAACGCCACATTCGGCAACGCTCCCGATTTCCTGATCGGCTTCTTTGGAGTTCAAAGAGGCCTCGTCCTGCTGGTCAAGGCGACGCTTGTCGGGGCCCTCATCAGCAACTCGGCGCTGATCATGGGTCTCTGTTACATCTCCGCCGGCCTCATTCACGGCAAGCCGAAATTCCGCCGAACCGAGGCTGGTCACCACTCCGTCCTGATGCTCCTGGCGGTGGCTGCGGTCCTCTTTCCTTCAGCCGGCGCCATGGCCGTCTGCGGCGGAACCTCCTGCGCGGCCGGCCCGGCTGCCCAGCAGGTCCAGACGCTCAGCGTCGGCGTTTCCGCCGCCCTGCTCGTGGCATATGCCGGCTACGTCGTGTTCTCGATCTTCGGATTCGAATCCTGGCGCGGGCCGAGAGCCGCAACGATGGCTCGATCGGTGCCGCCCGATACCTGGCCGGCCTGGCTCTCGGTGACCGTGCTGCTCGTGGCCACTCTGCTCCTGATCCCGGTCGTGGACATCCTGACCGGCACCGTGGGGGCCGTGACCAGCGTGCTGGGCTGGACGAACGTCTTCGTCGGCATCGTGGTCGTCGCGAACGCCGGGAACGTGGCTGAGGGTTACGCGGCGATCAGCGCCGCCATCCGGCGGCGGGCCGAACCGGGCGGCGAAGGACAGGACTCAGGCCTCGACCTCGCGCTGGGCATCGCCTCCGCATCTTCGATTCAGATCGCCACCTTCATCCTGCCGCTGGTCGTCCTGCTGAGCTTGTTTTTTCATCCGATGAACCTGGTCTTCAGCTGGGTCGAGATCGCGATCCTGGGGCTGATGGTCCTGGTGTTCAACTACATCGCCCACGACGGCGAGAGCAACTGGCTGGAAGGGCTCCAGCTGGTTGCCTTGTACGCGATGGCGGCCATCGTCTTCTATGTCCTGCCCGCGACCGCCTTCGGCGGTTGAGATGGAGCTGTAACGCACCGCAGCTGAGGCCAGGCAGCCGCGCAGCGTAACCAATCACCCGCCTCCACCAGTTGAAGGTCTGATGTCCGACGACGCCGCCGCACAGATCGGACGGTTGTCCGCGGACCGGAGATGGCGCTGGGACGGCACCACGTGGCGACCAGCTGCGGACGCAGTGGCCACCGCGCCGATGCCGGGGTGGATGAGCCTCAAGCTGCGCACTGGGGCGACATGGACCGCTGTCGCTGCCGTGCTTGTGGTTGGTCTCATCGCAGACCAGTTCCTGCGGGGTGGCTCGGTGGGTCTGGGCGCCTCCCTCACCTTCACAGCGGCCGCGGCGGCATTGATATTCGCCGGTCGGATCGTCCGGCTGGAAGCGCGGTTGCTGGCGGCGGCGGTGGTCCTGTTCGGAACCTGGCTGAGCTTGCGCGCGAGCCCGTGGTTGCTGGTGCCTGACATCGCTGTGGCCCTCGTGCTTCTCGCCGTCGCCGCATCTCTCGCCAGCCGTGGATCGGTCCTTGATCTCGGTATCGCGGAGGTCGCCGCACGAGGTGTCAGCGCGACGCTTCACGGGATCGCGGGCGTCGCTTTCATTGCGAGGCCGGTGACCCACACCCGTTCGCGAGTTTCCGCTCTGGCGCCTGTCGCCCGCGGATTCGTAATCGCCATACCCATCGCTGTGGTGCTGGCCGTGCTGCTGGCGTCCGCCGATCCGATCTTTGCCTCGTTCTTCAACTTGAACTTCGATTTCGGTCGCCTGGCCCTGGATGTGATCTTCGTGCTGATCGGCTCGCTGGCGATGGCCGGCCTGCTGAGGCTGGCCGCAGCCGAACCGATCGATCGGGTCGACGGCCCGACGTGGCGGCTCGGAACGACCGAGGCGGTGGTCGTCCTTGGCATGCTCAACAGCATCTTTGCCGCATTTGCGATCGCTCAGCTGATGGCGGCAAGCGGCACTGGGGCGGACACGCTCCGTGCGGCCGGCATCACTTACGCGGACTACGCCCGCTCAGGATTCTTCCAGCTGCTCTGGGTCGCGGGCATCACCCTCGTGGTGCTGGTCCTGTTCAGCCGCGTGACGGGCTTCGCACACCGCACCGCAAGAATCACCTTCCTCGTGCTGGCCGAAGTAGCGATCGCGCTGACCCTGCTGATCGTCCTGGTTGCGTCACAGCGGCTGAGCCTGTACGAGGCCGCCTACGGATTCACGATGCTCCGCCTGTACAGCCATGTCTTCGCCGGCTTGATCGCCGTCGTGTTCCTGTTGCTGGCGGCCGACCTCGCGGGATGGTTCCCCCGACGTCGCTGGTTCGTCGGCGTCAGCGCGATCTGTGCGCTGGCCCTTCTCGCCGGCTTGAACGTGGTGAATCCCGAAGCCCTCGTGGTGGGATTGAACATCGATCGCGCCGCCCAGACCCACAAGATCGATGCCCAGTATTTCCGCGAGCTTTCGAGCGATGCGACGCCGGCGCTCCTGGCGGGCACCTCGAAGCTCGATCCGGGCCTGCGACCGGACGTCCAGGCCGCAGCCTGCTCAGGGCCTCGGTCCTACTCGCCCTACCCGGCCGCCTTCAACTGGGCGGATGCCGACGCGGCCGCCGCACGGCGCGGGGCCTGCTGACCGAGTCAGACAAAAGAAGAGGCCGGCTCCGCGCGGAACCGGCCTGGTAATTCTTGAGGGTGGTCGAGCCGGGCTTACTCGTCCTCGATCTGGTTGTACATGAGGCTGTCCTGGATCTCGTACAGCGCGTCCATCGCCTCCATCACGGAGCCGGGCTTCGCCTGCGCCAGGACCGTGACCTCGGGCGACTCCTCGATGACCTTGTTGATGGCCACCGACAGCACGGGCGGCATCAGCCTCTGGTCCGCGAGGTTCAGCATCTCGAGCTCGTTCAGGAGCTTGTCGATGAGGTGCATCTTGTTGCGGCGCGCGTACTTGGCCCGCTGGACGCGGCGCTCGCGTGCGGTCATGTGCTCGATGGCGCGGCTGGCCTGCTTGATCATCGTCATTTCTATCTCTCCGAAGGCAATTTTACGGCCCTTAAATCTTTTGTCAAGACTCGTATGTAATAAATGGTTCCCGGCTGTGCTAGCATCGCCGCCACCGACCGGATGAGCCAACCGATTGCCGGCCGTTCCACCCGCATGGAAGTCCTGGAGTTGCTCCGGCGGAAGGGCCATGCCAGCGCCGAAACGATCTCAGCCGAGCTATTAGTTACCCCAAATGCGATCCGCCAACACCTGACCAACCTGGAAAGAGACGGATTCGTCGTCAGCAGCCCCGAGAAGCGCCGCCGCGGCCGACCCTCCCTCCTCTTTTCCCTCACCGAACGGGCCGATTCCGTCTTTCCCAAGCGCTACGGCCAGCTCGCCACGATGGTGCTCCAGGAGGTCCAGGAGATGGGCGGTCCGGAAGCCTTGGACGAGGTCTTCGAGCGCATGGCGACCCGTCACGCAGGGGCGATCTCGCGGAACCTCGAGGGGCTCGAGTTCGACGAAAAGCTGAGGCGGGTGGTGGCCTGGATCGGCCGAGCAGGCACGCTTGCCGAGCAGACCGAGACCCCTGAAGGCGTCAAGGTGACCATCCACAACTGCCCATTCCGCAACACGGCCCTCAAATTCCCCCAGGTGTGCACGATCACCCCTCATCTCATCTCCCAGCTGCTCGGCACCGCCGTGTCACAGGCGGATTCCATCCACCGCCACGACCCTTACTGCTCCTTTGTCGTCCAGCGCCCTGCCGACGCTGAATAGCCGGCAGGTCAAGGAGCTCGACCGGCTCGCCGCTGAGCGCTTTGGCGTGTCCGTCGACCGCCTCATGGAGGCGGCGGGCGCTGCAGTGGCGCGGTTCTGCGATCGGCCCGCGGTTGTGGTCTGCGGGATTGGCAACAACGGTGGCGATGGCCTCGTGTGCGCCCGGCGCCTGCATGAAGCCGGCCAGCTGAGCAATGTCTGTTGCGTCGATCCGACGCGGTTCACGGGTCCCGCGGCGAACGCGCTCAAGGCGCTCGAGATGGCCGGGGTCGAGGTTCTGAGCGACCTGCGCCTTGATGGTGCATCGCTGGTGGTGGATGCGATCTTCGGGGTCGGAATTTCTCGGCCGCCCCAGGGGCCGTTCGCAGAGTGGATCGAGGCGATCAACGCATCGAGAATGCGAGTGGTCGCCGTCGATGTGCCTTCGGGCCTCGACGCCGATACCGGTGTCGCCTACTCTCCTTGTGTGCGCGCCGACGTCACGATCACCATGGGGCTGCCCAAGCAGGGCCTGCTGGTTGCCGATGGCCCGAGCGTCGCGGGTGAGATCTGGGTCGTCGACATCGGCATCCCCGAAAAGGCCTACGAGTCACTTGGCATCGAGGTTCCCGCTGGACTCTTTGCAGAGGGAAGCGCGGTAAAGCTGTGAACCACGAGGTCGTCTGGGACCACGGCGTCTCACTGCAAGGGCACCAGCTCTGGCTCGACCCGCTGACGGTCAGGAAGTTCGCCTTCGTCTCGCACGCGCACACCGACCACGCACGCCGTCACAAGGAAGCCCTTCTCACGCCGCAAACCCTTGCGCTCATCCCAGAGTCCCGACGGCCCCGCGGGTGGAGGATGCTTGGTTATCGCGAGCCGATGCGGCGCGGGCCCGCCACGGTCACGCTCTATTCCGCCGGCCACATGCTCGGCTCGGCCCAGCTCCATTTCGAGCACGCGGGCGCATCGGTTCTCTACACCGGCGACCTGAAGCTTCGACAGGCAGGCGGCGCCCCGCCGACCTTCATCCCCAAAGCCGACGTCCTGATCGTCGAGAGCACCTACGGACGGCCGCATTTCCGCTTTGGCGACCCCGACTCGACACTCGAGGCGATCGCACGCTGGTGCCGTTTCGCGCTAGACAGCCGGGTGACGCCCGTGCTTCTTTGCCACGCGCTGGGCAAGACCGAGGAGATCATGCTCGCGCTGGCGCGTTACGACTTCAGGTTCGCGCTGGAGAAGCGGTGCGTGCCCTGCGCCGAGGCCTACGCAATGGCAGGCCGGCCACTGCCCGACTGGGTCGAGATGAACGGCGAAGTGGAGCGGGGCCGCGTCGTGATCGCGCCGCCCGCCGGGAAGGACGAGGTTCGCAGGCTCGGTCGATATCGCACGGCGCTCGTCTCAGGTTGGGCGAAGGACGCGGAGTTCTCGCGCATCTTCGGCGCGGACGCCACCTTCGACCTGTCGGACCACTGCGATTTCGACGAGCTGGTCGAGGTGGTCGAGCGCTCGGGCGCAGAGCAGGTCTACACGGTCCACGGCTACACGGAGGATTTCGCCCGGCACCTGCGCAAGCGGGGAGTCAAAGCGTCCGCGCTGGAAGCCACGGAGCAGCTCGCGCTAGCCCTCTAGCGGAGCGCCCAGCCCGACCTCAGGTAGGCTCGGCGAAGATTCGCGTCGGTGCCTGCCGCGTCGCTCAGGCGGTTAAGCAGCAGGTCCACCCACGCGGTCAGATGCACAGGCGGCACGACCTCGAGCACGTCTTTCTTGTTGATGAACGCCCGGCAGACGCGCCCACGCGTTTCGACCGTCAGGTCCGTGATGCGGCCACGGTTGCGCTTGACCTTGGCGATCGGAATCTTCTCCGCCAGGTAGTCGAGCAGCTCGTCTGGGTCTTCATCGACCTCGATCGGCGAGTGGCAGAAGACGCACGCTCCATCTAAAGGAAGAGCCGGCGCCTGACAGATCGTGCAGTTCAATCCGTATAGCGCGTGATCGTCTGATCCTCGCGCCGCTTCTCGGCCTGGTACAGCGGGCAATCCTCATAGTTGCGCACGCAGATCGGGGGACTGTCGCTCAACGCGTACTTGCGCTTCGACTTTCGATCGACATGGCAATCGAATCGATAGAGACGAAGGACCGAGCGCCGCTCCTTCAAAAACTCCTCGAGATAGGGACACCGACGCACGCGACTTACGATAGGCCACCCATGGGAGAAGGTGGCGGGATGCTGGACTTCGCGCGCGCCGCGGGCGCAGTCGGCGCCACCTCCGCGACCTCCGAGAAGGCACGGATCCTCGGCGAGTACTTCAGGACCCTGGACGAGAACGACCTCAGGCGCGCTGCGGTCTTCATGAGCGGGCGGGCGTTCAGCCCTTCGCAGCGCCGCACGCTCGGCCTCGGATGGCAGACGATGAGCAAAGTCATCGAATCGATCTCGGGCCGCGACCCCGCCGAGCTGTCGGCGATCTTTCGCAAGCACTCCGACATCGGTGACTGGGCGGGCGAATCGCTCGAAGGACGGACCAGGGCTGAGCCGGTCTCGCTTGCCGATTTCGAAGCGTCGCTGGAGCTCATCAGGACCACACGCGGCGCGGCCAAGGCAGCGCCCCTCGAAGCCCTGCTGATCCGCTTGCATCCCCAGGCGGCGAGATTCGCGGTCAAGGTCATCTCAGGCGAGATGCGAATCGGGCTGAGCGAAGGTCTGGTCGAGGCCGCGATCGCGGCGGCATTCGACCTGCCGGTGACCAAGGTCAAGAAGATTCACCTGATCACTGGCGACATCGGCGAGACCGCGGTGCGGTGCAAGCGCGGCGAGCTCGAGACCTCGACGGTCTCGCTGTTCCAGCCGGTGCGCTTCATGCTGGCGAGCCCGGTCGAAACTGCGACCGAGGGTTTCGAACGGATGGGCGCAGAAGAGGTTTGGACCGAAGAGAAGTACGACGGCGTGCGCTGCCAGCTTCACCACGATGATGGTCGGGTCGAGCTTTTCTCCCGCGACCTGAAAGAAACCACCGGCGCGTTTCCGGAGCTCGCCGAGGCTGCGCCGCGACTAGGACATGCGGTGCTGTTCGACGGCGAGGTGCTCGCTCATCGCGACGGCAAGGTGCTGCGGTTCTTCGAGCTTCAGCATCGGCTGGGTCGCAAGAAGGTGACGGACGACCTTCGCCGCGAGGTCCCTGTGGTGCTGGTGATCTTCGACCTCCTGTACCTGGACGGCCGCTCGCTGCTGGACGAGCCGTTGGAGCTGCGACGAGGCCTCCTCGAGGGCCTCGGGGTCGAGCCGCCTTTCCTTCTCGCGCGGCTGGAGAAGGCCACGAGCCCGAACGACCTGGACAGGATCTTCGCCGACACGCGCGAGCGCGGCCACGAAGGCTTGATGGTGAAAGATCCGCTGAGCCCCTACACGCCGGGACGGCGCGGCCTTGCCTGGCTGAAGCTGAAACGACCGCTGGCGACGCTGGACGTGGTGGTGACCGCCGTCGAGTGGGGCCATGGCAAGCGCAACGGAGTGCTGTCGGATTACACCTTCGCCGTGAAGGACGCCAGGACGGGCAGGCTCGTCAACGTGGGCAAGGCCTACACGGGACTGACCGACGCCGAGATAGCGACGATGACTGAGCGGTTCAAGGCGATCGCTCTTGAGGATGTGGGTTGGGGCTACGCGGTGAAACCTGAGGTCGTGCTCGAGGTCGCGTTCGATTCGATTCAGCACTCCAGCCGACATGCCAGCGGGTTCGCGCTGCGCTTCCCGCGAATCGTGCGCATTCGCGACGACAAGCCGCCTGAGGAGATCGATACGTTGGAGCGTGTGGAGGAGCTTTACGAGAGGTACTTCGGCGGCGAGAATGAAGCGGCACTGAGCGAGGTCGCGGAAACGTGAAGCTCACTTTCATGGGCACCGCCGGTGCTCGGTTTATGGTCGCCAAGCAGCTCGCCGCGTCGGGCGGCCTCTACCTCGAGGACGGGAATGCGCGACTCGCCCTCGACCCCGGACCCGGCGCCATCGTCCAGTACGCGAAGCGCAAGGTCGATCTCACGAAGCTCGATGCGATCGTGGTGAGCCACCGTCACCTCGACCACTGCGGCGACGTGAACGTGATGGTCGAGGCCATGACCGAAGGCGGCTTCGCACATCGCGGCCGCCTGTTCTGCCCCTCGGACGCGCTCGACGAGGACCCTGTGGTGCTCAAGTACCTTCGGCGCTTTCCGCAGGAGGTGGTGCGGTTGCAACCCGAAACCGCATACAACGTCAACGGGATCGACTTCACGACGACGCCGCTCCACCGGCACCAGGTGGAGACCTACGGCTTTCGGTTCGGGAACCGGCTGGGCTGGGTGACCGACTCTGCCTACTACGACGACATCGCCGAGCAGCACAAGGCCGACGTCATGGTCATCCACACGGTGCTCATGCAATGCCGCTCCGAGCTCCCGCACCTCTGCCTCGACGACGCCGAGCGCATCATCCGCGATGCCAAGCCGAAGCTCGCGATCCTCACCCACTACGGCATGACCGTGTGGCGGGCGCATCCGTGGGAGCTCGCCGCCGACCTGACCCAGCGCCTGGGCATCGAGGTGAAAGCCGCGCGCGACGGAATGAACGTCGAGTTGTGACTCCACAGCAAAGATTCCTGCTCCTGCTGATCCTGGTCGGCGCCCTTGCGACGGTCCTTGGGCTCGTCTCGAAGCGCGCTCGGATGGTGCCCTACCCCGTCGTGCTGGCCGCGGCCGGCGTGGTGGTTGGGCTTTTGCCCGGCGGCCAGCTGGGACATGTCGGGGCTGACGTGATCCTCCTTGCCTTCGTGCCCGGGTTGGTGTTCGAGGCGGCGCTCACCCTCGACCTTGCGGAACTGAGGCGGCGCCTGCTTCCGGTCGGCCTCCTCGCCACCGTCGGCGTTGCGCTGACCGTCGTGCTCGTCGGAACCCTTACGCACCTGATCCTCGGATTGAGCTGGGCGAGCGGCATGCTGCTCGGCGCCATACTCGCCGCCACCGACCCCATCGCGGTCGTGACCCTCATGCGCCAGATGAAGGCTCCGTCCGGGCTGTCGACGATCCTGGAGGGCGAAAGCCTCTTCAACGACGGCACCGGCGTGGCGGTTTTCACTGCGGTTGTGGCTACGGTCCTGAGCGGCTCGCCCTCCTTCGGCGACGCGGCGATCCGATTCTTGGAGATCACCGCTGGCGGCACCGCCATCGGCCTCGGCGTCGGCTTCCTGGGCCTCCTCCTTCTCCGCTTCGCCGCCGACGCGCCGCTGGAGATACTCGCAACACTCGTCATCGCCTACGGCAGCTACCTCGCCGCCGACGTCGTGCATGCCTCCGGCATCGTTGCCGTCGTGGTCGCCGGAATCGTCGTGGCTCGATACGGATCGGCGATCGGCAGGCTGCACGGTCCCCAGCTCCTCGGCTTCTGGAGCCTGCTCGCATTCGTCCTCAACGCCATGCTCTTCATCCTGGTCGGAGCGGCGTTGCCGGCATGGCAGCTGGTCCCGGTCCTCGGCTTCGTCGTGGTGGCGTTTCTGATCATGCTGGTGACGCGCGCGATCCCCGTTTACGGGCTGCTCGCGATATCGGCGATTCGCCCGCCCCCGATTCCCTGGGCGTGGCGACACCTGACCTTTTGGGCAGGCCTTCGTGGCGCGCTCTCGGTGGCCCTGGCCCTTTCGGTGGCGAACACGCCGGGCGTCGACAGCCGTGTCGCGCTCATCGCTTACGGCGTGGTCCTGCTCTCCCTTCTGGTCCAGGGCGGGTTGGTGGTGCCGGTCACCCACGCGCTGCGAATCGAGGCGGATTGAAGAGCCGAACCGGAGCGGAACGATGGCGATGGCGGGGCACCGTCGCCCTCGCCGCGGTCGCCCTCGGCTTTGTCATCTACCCGCTCATCGAGGGCACCAACGACGTGATCAACTCAGACTGGCCCGCTTTCGCCACCGGAGGCAGGCTGATCGTCGAAGACCCAGGCCACCTGTACGACACGGACACGCAGCGCCGCGTCCAGCTCGAGGTCACCGGCGGCCGCACCCTGGTCACGCTCGGCATCAACGGCATCCTTCCGTTCCTCGCGCCCGCGTGGGTCGCCTTCCTCGCCGTGCCGTTCGACCTGCTCGGCACCAACGTCGGGGGCAGGCTGTGGATCCTTGCCGGGCTTGCCTGCCTTGCGCTCGGCCTGTGCCTGGCCGTGCGCCCGCGGCCGCCGACGAGCGCCCTGCCGGCTTTCGCCTCGGTGCCGACGGCGCTGCTCCTGCTCAATGCGCAGCTCGATGGCTTTGTCGCGCTCGGTATCGGCGCTGCCCTGGCCCTGTGGACCCAACCGTTCCTGGCCGGGCTGTGCCTCGGGCTGACCTTGCTGAAGCCGCAGCTCGTCCTGCCCCTTGGCGCCGCATTGCTGCTGACCCGGCAGTGGCGAGTGCTCGCCGGCTGGGCCGCCGCGGGGCTGGTCCTGCTCGCCGCGTCGACAGCCCTGAACCCGAGGTGGGTGCTGCAGTGGCTGCCGGCCACCGGCGGCACCGTGCAGCCAGGGGCCAGGGAGGTCGACCTCGCCCACGCTGCCACCCTGCTGCCGCGTGCCGACCAGGGTGCCGCCGTCGCCATCCTCTCGTTGGTGTCGCTGGTGGCGGTCATGTGGTTGGCGCGCCGGCGCCCCGAGGACCTGCCGGCTGCCGCCGCGGTGCTCATCGCCGGCGGCGTCCTGGTGGCTCCGCACGCCCTGCCCACCGACCTGGTCCTGGTGACGGTAGCGCTGGCGGTCTGCGGCGCGACTCAGTGGCACGACTGGCTGCTGCTTTCAGTGGGCGCCGCCATCGCCGCGGTGGTCCCGGCGCCATGGCCCACCGTGGTCGGAGTCCTGGTGGTGGGTTGGCTCTGCTTGCGAGCCGGCGGACTTATCGCGTGGCGGCGAGAACCGGCGCCGGCGTCTGCTGGATGAGACCGTCTATCAGCCCGTAGGTGATCGCCTCTTCAGGGCTCAGGAAGTAATCGCGGTCGGTGTCACGCTCGACTCGCTCGAGCGGCTGGCCCGTGTGCTTGACGATTAGGTCGTTGAGCACGACCTTGATACGCAGGATCTCTCGCGCGTGGATGTCGAGGTCGCTGGCCTGGCCCTGCAGGCCCTTGCCGCCGATGAGCGGCTGGTGCATGTGGATCGTCGCGTTGGGCAGCGAGAATCGCCGGCCTTTGGCCCCGGCCATGAGGAGCACCGTCCCGAAGCTGGCCGTGCGGCCGATGCACACCGTCGAGATCGGCGAGCGCACGTACTGCATGGTGTCGTAGATGGCAAAGCCCGCGGTCACAGAGCCGCCAGGCGAGTTGACGTAGATCTGGATCTCCTTCTCCGGGTCGTCGGCTGAGAGGTAGATCAGCTGGGCCACCACCAGGTTGGCCACGACGTCATCGATCGGACGGCCGATCAGGATGATGCGGTCCTTCAGCAGCCGGGAGTAGATGTCGAAGCTGCGCTCGCGGTTGCCGCCCTCGTTCTCCGTCACGGTCGGGATGTATGCCATCGCTAGGAGCTTACGAGATATATTCGGCTGGTTGGTACGCGCGCCGTCCGGAAGACTGCTGGCGCCGAAGGACTTCTTCGCCGGACTGCGAAAGGTGTTGAAGACGCGCTTGCCGCGGGAGCTCCGCAGTTATGAGACCAGCCGCGGGCACGGGCGCCTGTTCAAGCTTCACTACGGGCACCCGGAGTTCCATTACGAGGCCTGGCACCACACCGGCGCCGGCCGCTTCGAGGTCGGCCTCCACTTCGAAGGCTCGGCCGACGCCAACCAGCGCGCTTTCGACTACTTTCGCGGCCGGATGGTGGAGGTCAAGGCACGCCTGCCGCGCGCGGAGCTCGAGCCCTGGGACCGCGGATGGTCCCGCCTGTATGAGACGCTGGCGGCGCCGCAGCTGGACGAGGCGGTGCTTGACGACGCCGGCGAGCGCCTGTGCGCATACATCACGACACTCGAACCGCTACTGGTCGTTTTCCTGAGGAGTTAGCGAATGGATCCGCTCGAAGCGCGCAGTCTGATCCCGCTCGCCACTCATTACATCCACATGAACCATGCCGGCGTCTCGCCGATGACCGAGCGCAGCCGAGCGGCAATCGAGCAGGTCGTGGACGGCGCCTTGAACCGGCCGTATCCCGCAGGCGCCGCGATGGAAGAGGCGGACCGAGTGCGCGAGCTGGCCGGCCGGCTCATCAACGGATCCCCCGACGGCATCGCGCTGACGCGGAGCACGGCTCACGGCCTGTCGCTGGTGGCACAGGGCCTCGACTGGAAGCGCGGAGACAACGTCGTCGGCGCCGAGTGGGAATACCCCGCCAACATCTATCCGTGGATGGCCCTGGCCGGGGATGGCGTCGAGTTCCGCCAGGCCAAGCTGGTCGGCGGCCGCGTGCTGCCCGACGCCGTCTTCTCCATGGTCGACGAGCGCACGCGCGTGGTCGCGCTCTCGCACGTCGAGTTCTGGAACGGCTTTCGTGTCGATATCGAGGCGATCGGGACCGAGTGCCGGCGGCGCGGGATCGTTTTCGCGGTGGACGTGATGCAGAGCGTGGGCGCGCTGCGGGTCGATGTCAGCCGCATGCCCATCGACTTCTGCGCTGCAGGCGCGGGCAAGTGGCTGCTGGGGCCGCCCGGCATCGGCTTCTGCTACTTCACACCGGAACTTATGGCGAAGGTGCGACCGCGAGTGGTTGGCGCAGTCTCGGTGGTTGACCACGACCAATATTTCGACCCCAAGCTGGAGTTCGCGCCGACGGCCCACCGGTACGAGGAGTCGGTGATCTCGATGCTCGACACGGCAGCCCTGGGCTCGGCGCTCGACCTGCTGCTCGAGGTTGGCACCGACGTGATCGAGGAGCGCGTGCTCGATCTTTCGGCACGGCTCGCGAACGGCCTGGCCGTTCGCGGGTATGAGTTGGTGGAACCCTGGCCGCGGACCCGCACCGAGTCATCGGGGATCGTTTCGTTCCGGAAGGCGGGAGCGACGCACCAGGAGGTGCTGCGCGATCTGACCGCGGCGCGAGTGATCGCGCGAACGCATCGTGACTTCGTTAGGCTGTCTCCGCATTTCTACAACACGGAGGACGAGGTCGATAGAGTGCTCGAGGTGCTTGCACCGGAGACAGTGACGAGATGAGAACCGTTCAGATCACCGACGAGCTGCAGGCTTATCTCGACGGGTTGGTGCCCGCTCGTGATCCCGTGCTCGTGCGAATGGAGGAGGAGGCCGAACGCGAGGGCATCCCCATCGTCGATACCCATGAAGGCGCGCTGCTCAGCCTGCTGGTGCGCATCGCGGGTGCAAAGCGAATCCTCGAGCTGGGTACGGCCACCGGCTACAGCGGCATCTGGATGCTGCGGGGAACTGACGGCGGGATGTTGACCAGCTTCGAGGTCGACGGGAAGCGTGCGAAGCGAGCGCGTGCCAACTTCGCTGAGGCCGGCTTCGGAAACCAAGCGCTGGTCCTGGAGCAGGATGCGGTGGGCGGGCTCGAGAAGCTGCAGGGCCGCTTTGATGCGTGCTTCATCGACCTGCTCAACTCATTCCCATCTGAGGACGTGACGCGACGGGTCCTGGAGCTGTGCATCGAGCACCTCGACAGCGGGGCGCTGCTGATGGCCGACAACGCACTGCGCCAGGGAGAGGTCTTGAAGCCGAAATCGCAGCAGGCGAGGAACGTTACGTTCTACAACGAGCAGGTCGCCAAGCATCCAAGGCTCGAAAGCGTGGTCGTCCCGATCCGAGACGGCCTATCGATTGCACGAGTCCGCGACTAGGAGCTGACCGGCCGGGACTCGTCTCCTTCGATCCAGTACGTGCCGTCGGTCGCGTGCTCCTTCTTCCAGATCGGCACGGTTTCCTTGAGGCGATCGATACCCCACTTGCACGCCGCAATCGCCTCCGCGCGGTGCGGGCTCGACACGGACACCACGACCGATGGTTCGCCGATCTCCAGGCGGCCTGTGCGGTGGGCCATCGCGACCCGCGCCTCGGGCCACTTCTCCGCGATCTCGTCAGCGATCTTGCGCATCTGGGCCGTCGCCATCTCGGCGTAGGCCTCGTACTCGAGATGCGTCACCGAGCGACCTCGCGAGTTGTCTCGCACCACGCCGGTGAAAGTGCAGATCGCGCCTGCACCCTTGTGCTCCACGGCGGTCTCCATCCGGCGCGCGTCCAGCGGGCGCGAGGTGAGCTCGAACAGCACGCCCACGCCGTGGGCGCCGCCGCTCACCGGAGGGATGAAGGCGACCTCGTCGCCGTCAGCGACCTTCGAAGTCCAGCTCGTGAACTCCTGGTTGAGCGCCACCCGCACGGCGTTCCGGTCGGCCTGCAGGCCTGGATGCAACTTCTGGATGGTTTCGTAAACGTCGGCAACTGTCGACCCGGCAGGAACCTCGATCTGCTCGGTGTCAGTCCCGGCCTGCTCGCGCAGCCTGGCAAAGAGCCGCGCGCGCACCGCGATCGCGACAGCCATGGCCCAATGTTACTTAGCGCCGCGCGGCCCGCCCAGAAAGACGTGGACCTCTTTGCCCGAGTCGAGCGCCCGTTCCACCGTATGGCGTGTGCCCGTCGATGCGCCATCCCAGAAGGCCACCAGCACATCACACGCATCGATCAAGCGCTGGTTGCGCGCCGCCGATTTCTTCCGATCGGCCATCTCGTCGAACGAGGCGGGGATCACATGCACCGGAATGCCCTTGGCGCGAGCCGCGCTGGTCGCAGCGGCATCGACGCCGCTGGCACTGCCTGTGATGATCGATGCGCCACGCGGCAGGGACCCGACATACTCGCTAACTCGATCTGGATCAGAGAAGTGCCGGCTCCCGACAATGGCCACCTTCACGGCGTCAGCCGGATGTCGATGCGCTCTTGCCGATCGTGAGGATGTTCTTCTCGAACATCGCGCGCAGCTTGTTGGCCTGCTTGTCGTAGGCATCGGCGTCGGCCCAGCTGGATCGCGGGTCGAGCACCTCCCGCGGCACTTCAGGCACGTGGTCCGGAATGGACAGGCCGAAGACGGGGTCGACATGCGACGGCATGCCGTGCAGCTTGCCCTGCACCACCGCGCGCACGATCGCGCGTGTGTGCGCGATCGACATACGCTGGCCGACACCGTACGGGCCGCCGACCCAGCCGGTGTTGAGCATCCACACCTCGGCATGGTGCCGGTTGACTCTCTCGATCAGCATGTCCGCGTAACGCTCGGGCGGGAGCACCAGGAACGGGGCTGCGAAGCAGGTGCTGAATATCGGCTCGGGCTCGGTGACTCCGCGTTCCGTGCCCGCCACCTTGGCTGTGTAGCCCGACAGGAAGTAGTGACGAATCTGCTTCTCATCGAGGCGTGCCACCGGCGGCAGGACCCCGTATGCGTCCGCGGACAGGAAGATGACGTTGCTCGGGTGTTTGCCAGTGCCTGACAGCACCGCGTTCGGGATGAGGTCGACGGGATAAGCAGCGCGCGTGTTCTCGGTCAACTTCTCGGAGTCGTAGTCCGGGATGCGTGTCCGCGGGTCGTAGACGACGTTTTCCAGGATCGTGCCGAAGTGCTCGGTGGCGGCGTAGATCTCAGGCTCAGATTCCTTGTGGATCCTGATCGTCTTCGCATAGCAGCCGCCTTCGAAGTTGAAGACGCCCGAGTCGCTCCAGCCATGCTCGTCGTCGCCGATCAGGCGGCGCGAAGGGTCGGCGGAGAGCGTCGTCTTTCCAGTGCCGCTCAGCCCGAAGAAGAGCGCCACGTCGGAGCCGCCGCTGCTGACGTTCGCCGAGCAGTGCATCGGAAACACGCCTTGCGCCGGCAGAAAGTAGTTGAGGGCGGTGAAGACCGATTTCTTGATCTCGCCCGCGTACTCGGTGCCGCCGATGATGACGATGCGTCGAGCGAGGTTGACCAGGATGAAGGTTTCACTTCTGGTTCCATCGCGTTTCGGGTCGGCTTTGACCGATGGCACCGAGATCACCGCGATGTCCGGTTCGAAATTGAGCAGCTCGTCCGCGTTGGGCCGGATGAACAGGTTGTGGGCGAAGAGGCTGTGCCATGCGTACTCGCTGACCACGCGGACCCGTAGGCGATACCTGGGATCGGCGCAGGCGAAGACGTCCTGGGTGAACACCTCGTGGCTGTCGCAGAACTCGTCGACACGCTGCAGCAGCCCGTCGAACTTGTCAGGCGCAATGGGCTGGTTGGCCACCCACCAGATGGCCTCCTGGCTGGTCGGCTCCTTGACGAAGAACTTGTCCTTCGGTGAGCGGCCCGTGTGGTGCCCGGTTTCGGCCGTCAGGGCCCCGGTGGACACGACCACGGCCTCGTCGCGCCTGATCGCGTGCTCGTACAGGGCAGCCGGGCTGAGGTTCCGGCGATCGGGCGCGGATCTATCCCTGTTGGGCACTGAATTTCATCATAGGGAAGTCGCTCTTCCGACCGGCATCAACCGCGCGGAGGCCGCCGCGATCCCTCAGGCGATTCGAGACCGCTTGCTGCTGGCTCGACGCCGCTGCTTCCCGCTCACGTAATCGACCAGCACGTACTCGCCCAGCCGGTCCGGAGAGACAAAGAAGGCCCGCCCCTTGTTGATGCGCGTCATCTGGTTGATGAATTCTGTGAGATAAGGGCCACGCTCGAGCATGAAGGTGTTGATCACGATTCGGTCGCGGGTGCACCGCCGCACCTCGCGCAGCGTCTGCTGGATGGTCTTGAACGTCGGCGGATAGGCGAAGTACGCCCTCCCGTTGTCCTCGAGGTGGGCGGTCGGCTCGCCGTCAGTGATCATGATGATCTGGCGATTTCCGCGGTGCTTCGCCAGCAGCGACCGCGCCAGCTGAAACCCGTGCTGCATGTTGGTCCCATAGACGTAGTCGTTGAGCGCGAGCTGCGGCAGCGTCTGGGGCTTCAGCTCAACCGCGTAATTCGAGAAGCCGACGACATAGAGCGAGTCGCGCGGGTACTGGCTGCGGATCAGCGAGTCGAGAGCGATCGCCACCTTCTTCGCCGCGAGGAAGCAGCCCCTCAAGAACATCGAGCGGCTCATGTCGATCATGAGCACGGTCGAGGCCTGCGTGACGTGCTCGGTGCGATGGACGACGAAGTCCTTCGCCTCCATCTTCACCGGCACCTTCGGCCCTTCTCTCACGATCGAGTTGAAGAGCGTTTCCTTCAGGTCGAGGAGGAACGGATCGCCGTACTCGTACTCCTTCAGCTCGTCCGACGCATCGTTGCCGATGCCGCCACGCCACAGCTGGTGCTGACCCATGCGAGTTTTCTTGAGCTGGTCGAAGATGTCGCGCAGCGCCGACTGCCCGATGCGCCGCATGCCGCGAGGCGTGAGCTCCATGCGCCGGCCCTTCTTCTCGACATAGCCGGCCTTCTCGAGCACGTCGGTCAGCTTGCGCAGCTGGTCGAGGGCCTGCCTGGCCTCGTCGCCCAGCAGCTGCTGCGCCAGCGAGCGGTCCACGTCATCCGGCCTGAAGCTGCCTCGTTCCAGCTGCGACTCCAGGCGATCCATCTGCTGGAGGCGCTCCATCAAGCCCATCGCCTCGCCCATCGAAAGCGGGTCCTCGCCAAAGAATGGATAGCGCTCGGTCAGCTCTGAAGGCGGCATCATCGCCTGCATGAAGCCCGACAGCCGGGCCAGCTCGAGGCGAAGCGAGTCGTCCTGGAGGAGGGCGTCCATCATCTGGCGTAGCTCCTCGCGCGCCTCTGGGCTCATGCTCTGCAGCAACGACTGCATCTGTGCCATCTGCCGTTGCAGGTGCTCCAGCAGCTCGTCGAGGCTGTTGATGCCGGGCGGGAACATGTCGCCGTAGCGCTCCATGAACCCATTGAAGTCAGGCGTCCGCCCCTCCATGCGCTGCTCGAGCATCTTGTTCAGCTCGCGCACCATGTCGCGCACTCGCGTCAGGTCCTGGCCCTTCATCTGCTCGATCGATCCCTTCATGCCCTGGAACATCTGGTCGACCATCTGCTTCTGCAGGCCCTGCATCAGCTCTTCGAACTTCTGTCGCGCCTCGTCGTCGACGAATTCGTAGTCGCGCAGGCCCTTGACCTGGCCGCCAAGGTCGTCAGGCAGCCGGTCGAGCTGCTCGTTGCGCTGGCGCGCGATTCTCTCCATCAGCTTTTTCGCGTCAGCGGTCTCCGACTCGCTGACACGGCGCTCGATCCCCTTCCTCTCGGTGTCGATGACCTCCTGCACCTTTTCGCGCAGCTGCTCCACCGTCGAATCGAGGTTGTAGCGGCTCAGCTCGCGCTCACGCGCCTCACGCAGCTGCTTCAGCAGCTGCTCGAGCCCGGGCATGTTTGGGGATCCCCAGCGAAGCAGGCGCTGCAAGGCTGCGTTGAGGTCCCCGTAGTTCATCAAGTCATCCGAGAGCGCATCGAGCACGTCCCCGGCGTCAAGGTCGTCCAGCCGTTGGGTTCCGTCCCAACGGGAGTACCGGAACTTCACGGGATCACGCTAGCAGCCTTCCAACCTCCCAGCGATTTTTCGATCGCCTTGGCCGCGCTCAGGGCGACGTCGTCGCACCAGTTCCGCGCCACCAGCTGCACCCCGATCGGCAAGCCTTCGGGCGACGTACCAGCGCGCACCACTGCGCAGGGGTTGCCGCCGAGGCTGTAGGGAATGGTGTAGCTGAACTGATTCTCGAGCCGGGATTTGGCGCCGTACTCGGGCGCGGGGCCGGCGGCGACCGGGCTGAGGATGAGGTCGTACTCGGCCATGAAACCGAGCAGGCCGGTCCGGAATCCGTCCCAGCGCAGGAACAGCCGCTCCGTGGCGATGCGCTTCCGGCCCCAGTAGCCCAGGGTCACCTCTCGCGCCTCGTCGAGGCCGGGCGGCCGCGCCTGTGTGACCTTGCAGCCCGCCTTCTGAAGGGCGTTCGCCGCCGCCCTGACTGCCGCGGTGGTCGCCCGCGTCGGCTTCGTGATGCCGTCGTCCGCGTACCAGGCGACCTTCAAACCCTTCAGGGGGCCGAGCCGCCTGGCCAGTGGCATGGGAATGACCCCGGAGTCGATGCCGTCCGGCCCGGCCAGGATCGGCAGCAACAGCCACAGGTCGTCGACATAGCGCGCCATGGGCCCCACCTGGCTGCGGGGGTCCGTCAGGCCTCCGACCAGCTCGTAGCCGCCCGTGCTGGGCACCCGCCCGGCGGTTGGCTTCAGCGCGGCGATGCCGCAGAAGTGCGCCGGCAGGCGGATGCTGCCGCCGGAGTCGCTGCCGATGCCGATCGGCGAACCGCCGGCGGCGATGATCGCTGCCTCGCCGCTGCTGCTGCCGCCCGGCGACCGGTTGAGGTTGTATGGATTTCTCGTGCCGCCGTGCATGGAGTTGGCGCTGTCGTCGCCAATCCCGCCCGGGGGGCAGTTGGTCTTGCCGATCATGATCGCCCCGGCGGCGCGCATCCGCGCGACCACGGTGGCGTCCGTGGTTGGGACGTTGCTCGCGAGCTTCCGCAGCCCGGCGGTGGTGACGACGCCGGCCGTGTCGAAGATGTCCTTGACCGTGAAGGGCACCCCGTGCAGCGGTCCGAGCTTGGCGCCGCGCGTGATGTGGCGGTCGGCGGCCCGAGCCTGGATGAGCGCTTTGTGGCCTTCGGTCCGGACGACCGCGTTCAGGTGCGGGTTCATGGCTCCGATTTGCTCGATGTGGGCGCTGACGATCTCCTCGGACGAGATGCGGCCCGACCTGATGGCCTTCGCCATCCACGCGGCGGAAGCCCCGATTACGTTTCTGCGGCGCCGGCGCCTTTTGGCCACCTCAGACGCTGTCGCCAGGCTTGATGTCGAGCACGTGCACCCCGGAACCGACCAGCTTCTGCAGGGCGCTGGGGCGCCCGACCAATGGCGGGAAGGTGCCAAAGTGCATCGGCACGACCGTCTTTACGCCGAGGAGGGCCACCGCCTTGGCCGCGCGCTCGGGGCCCATCGTGTAGAAGTCGCCGATCGGCAGAAATGCCACGTCGAACTTGCCGAGCTCAGCAATCACGGCCATGTCGCCGAAGACGTCGGTGTCGCCGGCGAAGTAGATCGTGAACCCGTTCTCGAACTCGATCACCAGGCCGTGCGCGTTACCGCCGTAGATGATGTGGTCGCCGTCGGTGATGCCGCACGAGTGCTCGGCATGGACCAGTGTCACCTTGATGCCGTCGACGTCGATGGTGCCGCCTGTGTTGCCACCGATCAGCGTCGATGGATCAACGCCCTTCGATCCAAGCCAGCTCGTGATCTCGAAGTTGCTGATGACCTTTGGTTTATGAGCCTTGGCAATTTCCAGCGCGTCATGGACGTGGTCGAAATGGCCGTGGGTGATGAGCATCAGGTCGCACTTCTCGACCTTCTTCAAGTTCTCGGGAGCGACAGGATTGTTCATGACCCATGGGTCGATGATGATTTCCTTCCACTTGGCGCTGCGCACCTTCCAGGTACCGTGGCCCACCCAGGTGAAGCTGACCTCAGCGTTCAGCGGCATGCGTTTCCTCCCTCAATCGGAACGCGAGGTCGATGAGACCTCAAAACGGAAAAGGCGATTCTCCCACAGCGCCAACGCGAACACCCCGATTGCGGCCACGGTCCACAGGTTCGGAAAGATCAGGTCGCATGGCTGGCGGAAGAAACCGAGCAGGCAAACTCCCAGTAGGCCCAGCGTGAACCACCGCCGGCGCTCGACGGCGCGGACTGCGATGAGCAGGACCACTGGCAACAGCGGCAGCCACTGGTACGGCCACACCTCGTTCGGGATCAGCGCGCCCAGCGCAAAACCGAGGGCCATGCCGTAGGCCGGGTTCCAGCCGCTGCGCCAGGCCGCCCACGTCGCGCCCGCTGCAAACAAGACAGCGCTCGCATATGACAGGACGAGGGCAAGCGAGGCCAGGTGCAGAGGCGACGTCACCAGGACATAGCCGCCGCCGCTCGGCACCAGGTACGGCTCGCCCCCGATGGTGCGGGCGAACAGCGTCCTCACCGAGTCGTATGCGCAGTCCGAGTTGTGGGAGGCCAGCGACGGCACGAGCACGTGCTGGAAATAGAACATCGCACCGCCAGCGCCAAGAGGGAGGAACGTCAGGGCTGTGACGGCAACGACCGCCACGCCGAGGGCGAATGCGTATCGCACGCGGTGCGCGGGACGCGTGCCGATCACCATGGCCGCGGGGTAGTACTTGAGGGCCGAGACGAGGCCGCCCACTGCCCCGGCGAGGGCGGGCCGGCTGGACTCGAACCAGACCGAGGCCATCGCCCCGAGCAGGATCACGCCGCCGCGCTGCCCGGCGCTCATGTCGGCGAACAGGGGCGGAAAGTATGCGGCGACGAGCCAGAAAACCGGTTGCGCCAGCCGGTTCGTGATCGCGAGGCGCCGGTAGAGGAACAGCAGGCCGCCGAGAAGCGCCAGCGCGTCAATCGCAGTCCAGACCTCCACGCCGACGTTTTGAGGCAGCAGCGCGACCGGTATCGCAAGGACCGCAACCGGGGGCGGGCTGACGAAGGCGGCCAGCACGCCCGGCGGCGCGATGACGTGCGTCTGCGCCAGGTAGCCGGCGGCAGCGTCATAGAGGTGCGAGGGATCTGTCAGGTACGCACGGCCGCCTTCCCACATGCCCTCTGCGTCAGGGCGCCGGGGCACGAGCGCCGAGAGAACGATGACGCGAAGCCAGAACACACCGGCGATGGCCCAGTACAGAGCCGGCTGCGACAGGATCTCGGCGCCTGCCTGTCGGAGGCGGCTCAGCACGGCGCCTACCATATGCCGTATGGCCGCTCGCAGACCGAAAAGCCTCACTCCAGTGCGCCGCACCACGCCCGCGATGGAGAACGTCGAGGCGCCTGAGCGCGTCGCGACCACCGTCTCAGAGCAGAAGATCAACCAGTACCGCAAGCGCCGCTACCAAGCCCTTCACTCCGACACTGCTGCGGAAAACAAGCGCCGGGCCGCAGGCAAGGCGACGGCACGGGAACGCATCGAGATGCTGCTGGACGAGGGCTCCTTCGTCGAGCTCGACGTCTTCGCGACCCACCGCGCGCAGGGTTTTGGCATGGAGGACAGGCGCATCGCCGGGGATGGTGTGGTGGCCGGCTTCGGCGAGATCGACCGCCGCCCCGTCGCCGTCTATGCGTATGACGCGACCGTCTACGGCGGATCCCTGGGTGAGGTGACGGCCGAGAAGATAGTCAAGGTCCAGGAGCTCGCCCTTCGCAACCGCGTCCCGATCATCGGCATCAACGATTCCGGCGGCGCGCGCATCCAGGAAGGCGTCGTGGCGCTGGCCGGTTACGCCGACATCTTCTTCCGCAACGTGCGCTCGTCGGGCGTCATCCCGCAGATCAGCGTCATCGCCGGGCCTTGCACTGGCGGTGCTGTCTACTCGCCGGCGATCACCGACTTCATCTTCATCGTCGCCGGCCAGGGCTACATGTTCATCACAGGTCCGGAGGTGATCCGGGTCGTCACGGGCGAGAGCGTGTCCTTCGACGAGCTCGGCGGCGGAGAAGTCCACAACGCGACATCGGGCGTCGCGCACTTCCTGCCGAAAACGGAGGCGGCCTGTGCGGCCGGAGTCAAGAAGCTCCTCTCGTACCTACCGTCGAGCAACGGCGAGCGCCCACCGTACCTGCCGACGACCGATGACCCGGAGCGGGCTGATCCTGAGCTGCAGACGATCGTGCCCGAGGCCCCGAACAAGCCATACGACATGCGCCACGTCGTCTCGCGCGTGCTCGACGATCGAGAGTTCTTCGAGGTCCAGCCGTTCTTCGCGCCGAACATCATCGTGGGCCTAGGCCGCCTGGGCGGCCACGTCGTCGGGATCGTGGGCAACCAGCCCAAGGTGCTCGCGGGGGCCATCGACATCAACGCTTCGGTCAAGGCGGCGCGGTTCATCCGCTTCTGCGACGCCTTTGGCGTCCCGATCATCTCCTTCGTCGACGTTCCCGGCTACCTGCCGGGGCGCGACCAGGAGCACGGCGGCATCATCCGGCACGGAGCCAAGCTTCTTTACGCGTACGCCGAGGCGACGGTGCCGAAGCTCACGGTGATCACGCGGAAGGATTACGGCGGCGCTTACTGCGTGATGTCGCCCAAGCAGATGGGCGCCGACCTGAACCTCGCATGGCCCTCCGCCGAGATCGCCGTGATGGGGCCGGAGGCGGCAGTGAACATCATCTATAAGCGAGACCTCGCGGCAGCGCCGGATCCCGGCGGGCGGCGCAAGGAGCTGGTGGCCGAGTACACAGCGCGATTCGCCAACCCTTACGTGGCCGCAGAGCGGGGCTACATCGACGACGTCATCGAGCCGCGTGAGACGCGCCGCGAGCTGCTACGAGGCCTCGAGCTGTGCCTGCGAAAGACGGTCGAGCGGCCCCCAAGAAAGCACGGCAACATCCCGCTGTAGCGGCGGGTCTTCGACCCGCCTTATGAAGACCCAGATGGTCTTCTCTCATCGCCGGGCGCTTCGCGCGCGGCTGCTCTTATTCCGGCATATGGATCGAACTTGTTTTAGGCGACTACTCCTCGCTGCGTTTGGCGAGCCATGGGACAAAGTAATGGCCGGGGAAACCCCGGCCAACCCTGCCACGCTAGCTTACGTTTAGATATGTGCCGTCAGGACTGCTTCGCCGGCGCGGGCGGGACGGTCGACAGCGCTGAACGCCTGACCCGCTCCGATCGCCTGCAGAACTCGTCGACGGTGGCGATCAGCTCCGCCGCCGACCACGTCAGCGGCGACACGGACAGGGGCGCGCCGGTGTTTGGATCCAGCTGCTCCGACAGCAGGCCGCCGGGCAGCTGGTGCGCCACCACCCAGTTGATGATGTCTCGCGCGGGCTTCAGGTCGTGCGCCGTCTTGGCGGTCGCGATGTACCACTGCGCCATCCATAGCGTGCAGATGAACCAGGGGTTGCCAGGCACCTTCTTCGTATCGGGATCGACCTTGAAGTAGTAGTCGTCCCGGTAGCGGGCGAAGCCCCCGGCCGGCCCGTTGTTGGACAGCTCTTCACTGATCGATTTCATCGTCTGTACGATGCGTGGCTCGTCGGGCGCGTACATGCCGAACCGCCACAGTCCGTAGACGGCGCTGTCGTTGACCAGGTCCACGGTCAGGGTTCCGTCTTTCTCGACAGCGACTCTTCGCGCGAACCGGCCGAGGTCGGGGCTGAAGAGGCAGGCGTCGGCAGCCTCGCGCAGCCGGTCCGCGGCATCCCGGTAGCGCACCACGCTGGCGACGTCGCCAAACAGCTCGGCGAAGCTGCGCGCCGCGTCCAGACCGCCCCAGACCGCGCCGACCGTGAACGCGTGAACTCCCCAGCGCTCCTCCCAGAGGTCCCATGACGGTTTGATCAGGCCGTTCCGCTCGTCGACATAAGTGACCATCCAGTCGGCGGCAGGCACGACCAGCGTCGTGTACAGCTCGACGATGAAATCCAGGTTGCGGTGAATCCTGAAGTGCTGCCACAGGGCCCAGAGGACCAGGCCGGTCTCATCCTCCTGGATCGGCAGGGTGATGTTCCCGTCGCGATCGACCCAGGGCAGCCACGAGCTTCCGGGAAGGCCGTAGGCCGTGTACTTGTGCAGGAAGAAGCCTTCCTCGACCAGGCATTGCTGGCAGTACGTGAAAAAGTTGCGGGTCACATCCTCATGTCCCGCCCGGTCGAGCGCGTTGGCGACCAGTGCGCCGTCCCTGGGCCATGCATACGCGTACGTGTCGCGCGCGAACTTTGTGATGTCGAAATCGGTGGCCGCGATGATCGCGCCGTGATTGTCAACGTGGGTTCGGGCGGTCAGGATCGACCGGCGGTAGAGCTTCGTCACCTCGCCACCAAGCTCTTCGTCGATGTGCCTGTGGTCTTTTTCCGACCACACCTGCCAGTAGGTGACCGTGCGGCCCATGTATGTGTCGGGCCCCTTGCCGATGATCAGGTCCTGGCCGTACACGGTCACCTCGCTGAGCCGGGCTCCCATGCACACCCAGTGCGTAACGACACATGGACCGCCGGGAGCCACCGGCACGAGGTTGAAGCCGACCGTGCAGTCGACCGAGCCCTGCTCGATCGGGTTCCGGCCGAGCTCGCCATCCTGGGCGTCAACCCAGGTCCCGGCGAGGCTGCCCCCCTTCTTGCCGTTGGCCCACATGTCGATGCCGAAACCAGGTCCGGGATCACCGCCGACGAGGAAGTACCGGTTCGCCTTGTAGGCGATGACGGCCTTATGGCGGGGATCGTAGGCAACCGTGTTGCCGAGGTCTGAGCCTTCGATGTACCAGTCGTAATGAAAAAAGACCCGGCCGGTGTTGAAGCCGGTCTCGCTCGAGACCTCGATGCTGCGGATGAACCAGTTGCGCGCCATGTCGACGAAATCCTGGAACTTGACGCTGATCCCCAGGCGGGCGTTCTTCAGCGTGACCGCGGTGACCAATGAGTCCTCCGCGTAGCCGAGCTGCCGCTCCCAGCCGCTGTCTTCGACCCACGCGAACTTGCCGTCGATGAAGAAGCCCGTTCGGCAAACGTTGCCCATCGTCTGGTTGGCATCGCCGACCCGCGGAAAGTAGATGTCGCGTACCGAGTAGTTGGCGTCGAAGCCCACGAGCACGTTGCCATTTCCGACGACGAGGCTTCTAGGCACGCTTTGCGCGCAATCGTACTCGCGGCACCGGCGATCACAATCTCCGGAAGCTCTTAACGGCCGCGGTTCCGTATCTGGGCCGGCGCGCTTACAATCGGCGAAACGTCACAGCACTGAACGGAGCACAACGTCTTGGAAATCAACCCACCACAGTTCGCGCCACCGGTTCGCATCGTGTCCAGCCGCAGGCGGCGGCGCACGGTTGCCGCGCGACTCCGCTCCGGCGTCCTGGAGCTCCTCGTGCCCGATTGGATGCCACACGTGGAGCGCGAGAGGTGGGCTGAGGAGATGCGCGTCCGCCTGGCCAAGCGGATGCAGCGGACCCTGCCCTCCGATGCCCGGCTCGTCACCCGCGCCCGCGCCCTCAACGAGCGGCATTTCGCCGGCCGGCTGCGTTGGAGCTCGGTCGCCTTTGCCGACATGTCCCACCTGTGGGGAAGCTGCACGTTCACGACCGGCGCGATCAGGATCGCCACACGCGCGGCATCGCTCCCGGACTGGGTCATCGACTACCTGCTCGTCCACGAGATGGCCCACCTCGAGCACAGCGACCACGGCGCCGGCTTTCACGAGATGGAGAACCGCTACCCGCTGACGGAGCGCGCACGGGGCTACCTCATGGCGATCGACCAGGGGGCGACTGCTCCGAGCTAGGACCCGGGCGGCAGCTTTATGGCGTCAGGACGATCTTCGTGGCTTCGCGCGCGTCAAAGATGCGATAGGCCTCTTCGGCGTCATCCAGCTTCATGCGGTGGCTGATGATCGACTCGGGCTTCAGACGCCCCGCCGCGATGAGATCGAGCAGCGGCCGCATGTAGGCCTGGACGTTGCACCAGCCGGCGCGGAACGTGAGGGACTTCAGCCACATCTGCATGTAGGGAAAGTCGCCGAGCACGGTGCTGGGTACGCCGACCATTGAGATCGTGCCTCCTCCACGGACGCTCTGGATGGCCGTATCGACGGCGGAAAGCAGACCGACGCACTCGATGCTGGCGTCGGCGCCGAGGCCGCCCGTGTGGCCCTGGATCGCCTCCACCGGATGAACCTGGCCGGCGTTGATGGGGATGGCGCCCAGCCCCTGCGCGATCTCGAGCCGCGAATCGACCATGTCGACGACGAAGGTGCGTGAAGGCCCGAACAGCTGCGCGCACATGGTGGCCATGAGCCCGACGGGTCCGGCGCCCACGATAGCGACCACATCGCCAGGCTTGATCTCCGCCCGCTCGGCCCCGAAGAATCCCGTCGAGAGGATGTCGCCGACGAATATCGCCTGCTCGTCGGACAACGCGGCGGGTATCGGCTCCATCGAATGGTCGGCGTTGGGCACGACCACGTACTCCGCCTGACCGCCGCCGAGATCGCCGAAGTACTCGCCGTGTCCGAAGGTGCCTTTTTCGACGCACTGGTTGAACCAGCCCTTGCGGCAGAGGGCGCAGTGGCCACAAGAGGTGAAGAAGCTGGCGACGACGCGGTCGCCGGGCCTGAATCGCTTGACCTCGCCGCCGACCTCCTCGATCACGCCGACAAACTCGTGGCCCAGGACAGCGCCCTGGTTGATCGGCGTGTGCCCATGGAGGATGTGGAGGTCAGATCCGCAGACTGCGCCGAGCGTGACCTTCACGAGCGCTTCGCCCGTGCCCTTGATGGTTGGCTTGGGGACGTCCATCACCTTGACGTCGCCCTCACCCTGAAAGGTCAGCGCCTTCATGAGCACTAGATTACGGCCGAACCTGATCTCGGCCCCACCTAAGCTACGAACGTGCGCTTGAAGAACTCTGTGGTCCTTGTGACCGGCGCGTCGAGCGGCATCGGCAAGGCGACGGCGATCGCGTTCGCCAAGAAGAAGGCGCGCCTGGCGCTGGGAGCGCGCCGTCTCGACCGCCTCAACGCTGTCGCCAAAACGTGCCTGGCGCAGGGGTCGCCGGACGTCAGCGTGCGCCGTCTCGACGTCGGTCAGTCGGACGATGCGCGCGCCTTCGTGGCGTCGGCCCTGCGCGATCACGACCGGATCGACGTGCTCGTCAACAACGCCGGCGTCGGCTGGGTAGGCCGCCTTCACGAGATGCCGGAAGAGAAGGTCGAAGAGCTCATCGCCACCAACCTGAAAGGCCTCATCACGACGACGCAGGCAGTGTTGCCCGGGATGCTGGCGAGGCGTAGTGGCGTGATCATCAACGTCGCGTCGGTGGTCGGCTTTCGCGCGTCGCCCTATTCCGCGGTGTACTCAGCCACCAAGCACGCGGTCGTCGGCCTGTCGCATGCCTTGCGTGGGGAGCTGTCGGGAACCGGCGTGAAGGTGTGCGTCGTCTATCCAGGCGTGACCGACACGGAGTTCTTCGAATCGACAGAGGTTCCTGTCGGCCCCAAGTACTCGGCGTCCTGGGTCGCCAACCTCATCGTTCGCACCGCCCAGTTCCCAAGGCGCGACGCGATGGTGATGCCGTTGCGTTTCGCCCACCTGGCAGAGCCGCTGCTGGGGGGATTGATGGACCATGGGCTGGGCGAGGCAAGGCGGCTGAAATCCCCGCACCTGAGCGGCACGGGGCTCGACCGGTAAGGCTACTTCTGCCAGGCCGCCAGCAGCTCCTCCAGGCGGTGCGCGTTCTTGACCGAGTAGTTCGAGTAGTTGTTGTTCATGATCGCGTGGACCTCTTTCGCCGACCGCTCCATCTCCTTGATGCGCGGCACCCATTCCTGCAGCTCCTCGTCCTTGTAGTCGTGGCGGAAGCGTAGGTTCGGCGGCGCACCCTTCAGGTCCCACGTCTCGTGGTTGCGCCCGTGGAACCGCACCACGGCCAGCTTGCTGGAGGTCACCTCGAAGACTGGCGGCATGCTGCTCTTGTGGCCGGGCGGCACGTCGACGGCGACATAAGGAATGTCGCGCGTGCGCAAGAACGCCAGCGTTCCATCGCGGTGGCGGGCGTCCATCCACTCCGGTTTGCGCAGCTCGACCGCGACCTGGAATCCAAACATTCGCTCCTGGACCTGCTCGATGTAGGCCAGCGACCGCGACGAAGGCAGGAACCATGGCGGGAACTGGAAGAAGACAGCACCCAGGCGGCCCGCAGCGCGAAGCGGTTCCAGGGCGGCGCGAAAGCGCTCCCACGACTCGTCGAGCAGCTCATCAGGCATCTGCTCGAGGTAGATGTTCTTTTCGCGCAGGTTGTCCGGTAGCTGCTCGCGGATGTCCTTGGGCAGGGCCATCGGCTTGGTTGGGTGGTTGGTGAAGAGGGAGAAGGATTTGACGTCGAACAGGAAGCCCGGCTCGGTCCGCGCCACCCAGAGCTCAGAGTTCTCGACCTTGGGCATCCCATAGTAGGTGGAGTCGACCTCGACCAGGGAGAACTCGGAGGCGTAGAAATGCAGGCGCTCCTCCGATGACGTCGCGTTCATCGGATAGAAGAGCTTGGAGTCGATCAGCGACTTGTCGATCCACCCCGCGATGCCGCAACGCACTGTCAACTCGTTACTAATGTCGCATGTAGGCCGGGTTTATCCCGTACGGGCGCTATGATCCGACCGCTCCGTGGGCCGCTACATCCGCTACTGGTACACGTACCGCCTGGTGGTGGCCCTGTTGCTGGGCCTTGCCCTAACCCTTGTCACGTACGGGCTGTACACCCAGCAGGTCGCATGCGACACACACATCGGCACATGCGCGGTGAAGGTCTCGGTCCATCCTGAGGACCGGTTCATGGGCTACGGGAAGCCGGACCCCGGGATCGTCATCGTCGGGATCGACAATGCCAGCGTCGCGGCCATCGGGAGCTACCCGATCCCCCGCGACAGATACGCCCAGGTCCTGCAGAACCTCGAAAAGGATGGCGCTCTCGTGGTCGCCTTCGACGTCGGCTTCACGGACCCGCACGACAACAAAGACACTGTGTTTGCATCAGCCCTGAAAGCAAGCACGATTCCTGTGGTCCTTTCGTACGAGGGCTCCGGCACCTACGTCGCCGACGGCAAGCTCGTTCAATGCTCCAGCAAAACGGCCGGATGTCCAGGCATCGACCAGATCCCGCTCAAGCAGTTCTGGTGCTCGGACGCCAACAGCGCCGAAACGCCCAGGGTGGCGTGCCAGCAACCGGACAAGAACGTGATCCTCGCGTCCACCGACGTCCAGCTCGACGCCGATGGAGTCGTCCGGCGGATTCCCCTCTTCGTGCAACCGGCCTGCTTTTCAGGAGGGACATGCAACCTGCCGGTCATCAACACATTCGGGCTGGCCACCTTCGGGGCGGCGGCCCTGGGCACGGACTTCAAGAACGGGGTCAGTGTCAAAGAGTCAGACGGCACCGCGACCTTCACCACCGCATGGACGGCGCCGGTCGACAACACCGGATCCACACAGATCAATTTCTCAGGCCCGCCCGGCAACTATGCCGGCAAGGACAACTACATCGATTTTGCGAGCGTATGGAACGGCACCGCGGACGCTGCCGCAATCAAGGGCAAGATCGTCCTCGTCGGTTATTACGGGCTGTCAGGCGTCAACGACCAGCAGCTGGTCACCACCAGCGCGGGCAGCAATGACACGCTGCCGATGCAGGGCATCGAGCTGCACGCGAACGTCATCCAGATGTTCGACCACGCGCAGCCGGTCGCCGGGACTCCTTCTGCGCTGCTGACACCGGAGCCACCCTGGCTGGTCTTCACCTTGATCCTCGTGCTCAGCCTGCTGACGGCGCTGGCGGTCGCGCGGGTCTCGGTGTTGTGGGGACTCCTGGTCACCGCGGCGGCTCTCGTTGTCGCAACCCTGGCGCTTGCCACGTTGCAATGGACCACCAACATCGTGCCCGACGTCTTCCACCCGCTGCTGGCAATCGCGCTCGTTTACACCGGCGTGACCGCATACCGGTTCCTCTACGAGGATCGCGAGAAGCGGAAGGTGACCAACCTGTTCGGCCACTACCTCAAGCCCGAGATCGTGGCACAGCTGGCCAAGACGCGGGGCGGCGTCGACGACATCCTTCGCGGCGGTGAGCGTCGAGACATCACGCTGCTGTTCGTCGACGTTCGCGGCTTCACATCGATGTCCGAGCGCATGGAGGCCGACGAGGTCGTGAGCGTGGTCCAGATGTATCTCGACCACCTGAGCGGGATCATATTCACCTGGGACGGCACCGTCGACAAATACGTCGGCGATGAGATCGTCGCGTTCTGGAACGCGCCGAGGCGCCAGGAGAACCATGCCCTTCTTGCCGTCCGCTGCGCCTACGACCTCATCAACCGGGCGCCGGAGCTGCAGCAGAGATTGCTGGAGAAAGGACTGCCCCCGATCCGCTGGGGCATCGGCATCAACACCGGTCCGGCCGTCGTCGGCAACATGGGCTCCCGGAGCCGGCTGCAGTACACGGCTCTTGGCGACACCGTCAACACCGCTGCCCGCTTCTGCGCCAACGCGCCCGCCTACCACCTCCTGATCGGCCAGCCGACCTACGACCAGTGCAAGGACTACATCGCGGTCGACATGGTCCCTGGTGTTCAGCTGAAGGGCAAGTCGGCCGAGACTTTCCGCATCTACCAGGTGACCGCGATTCGCGAAACGCCGACCTCTCCATGGGTCCCCTTCCCCACCGAGATGGCGCTCCTGGCGCAGGACACCTACACGCAGCAGTACACGCACAAGACGATCCTCGGCAATGTGAACTCGACCTCGCGCGACATCCTGGTCGGCGAGGCGGCGCAGCAAGCGCTGGATCAAGCCGCCGTGGCGCCCACCCCGCCTTACGGAACGCCGGCCTATGGCACGCCGGTCCAGGGCCCGGAAGAAACGCCGACGACAGCCGGGCTCTAGTGGACTAGCGCGACGACCAGGTAGAGCGAAGGCGCCGCCAGGACGACCAGGCCGGCGATGATGCCCATGCACCCCGTGGCCTTCTTGGCCACCGGCTTGACCGGCGGCGCCGGGTTGTAGACGGCCTGGGCGTGAGGCGCGGCGGCGACGGCGGGTTCGGCGATCGCCGGCACCGCCAGCGGCGAGGCGACCGACGCCGCCTGGGCAACTGCGGTTGCCGGCACCATCTTCGAAAGATCAGCGCCTGGCTCTAGGCTCTTCTGCCAGCCAGGACAGAGCCGGTCGGCGATGCGCGACATCGTCGTGTCGAATTCCTCGCCGGTCTGGAACCGTTCCTCTGGCCGTTTCGAGAGCGATTTCATGATCATCTCTTCGAGCCGCATGTCCAATCCCGGCCGGTGCACAGAGGGTGGCATCGGCGGAGCCTGCACGTGCTTGGCCATCAGCGTGAAAGGCCCGTCGGCCTCGCTGGCAGTGAAAGGTGGCTGGCCGACGATCAGCTCGTAGAGCATGATGCCCGCCGAATAAAGGTCGCTTCGGCCGTCCACCTTGCTCGAAGCCACCTGCTCGGGAGACATGTATTGGGGCGTGCCAACTGTCGTTCCTGTCTTGGTCGCCGTGCCCCCGGGCCCAGAGTCGTCAGTGAGGCGGGCGATGCCGAAGTCCGCGACCTTGACGTTGCCCTCATCCGACAGGAGCACGTTCTCAGGCTTCATGTCGCGATGCACGATCCCGTGCTTGTGCGCGTAGTCGAGCGCCTGCAGCACTCCATGCATCACCGCAAAGGTCTGCGGCAAAGGCACCAGCCCGGCGCTGACCATGTCGCGCAGCGACCGGCCGCGCACGAACTCCAGGACGATGTAGTTCGCATCGCCGATCTGCTCGAGGTCGTGAACCTGCACGAGGTTGGGATGGCTCGTCCGCGCCATCACCTGCGCCTCCTGAAGGAAGCGCATCAGGGCCGTCGGGTCGGCGGCTGGAGAAAGGATCAGCTCCTTGATCGCGACCTCGCGGCCCAGGCCTGGCTGCTCCGCCAGGTACACGGCGCCCATGCCACCGCGCCCGAGCTCACCCTTGACCAGGTACTTGCCGATCTGCCGCGTGCCGCCGGGGGGTGGCGCGGCGGCGGGAGTGGCTGCGGGGTGAGGGACTTGAGCCGGCAACCGCATGGTGGCATCGACGCCGCGGGGCACCGCGGGCGGATGCGTAGGGGCGAGCGGGTGCGGCGCAGCCGCCGGCGCCGGTGCGGGGGCAGGAGGTGGCTGCGCGGTGGGCGGAGGCGCGGTCTGTGGCTGCGCCGCGGCAGGGGCCGCTGGCGCGTGGGCCGTGGGCATCCGCATGGTGGCTTCGACTGCCCTCGGAGCTGGAGCGGGCGGCGCTTGAGGGCCTGGCGGCGTGGCCGCCGCGACCGGCTCGGGCGTTTCGGGATTCAGCTCAGGGGCCCAGTCGGGGATCGGCGTCGCCTGCGGATTGGGCGGTGTTTCGGGGGTCCGACCGGACTCGGCCATTTCGCTCGGAGCCTAGCAGAGTGGGTTGAACACCTACGCCATTGATGGACAAGCGTGCCAAACCTATGGCGTTTTGGCGGCATTCGACCCATAATCGGGCCCGAACCACGCCAGTAATTCGAGGAGGACACCTATGTCGCAGATGCCGCCGCCGCCGCCCGGACAGCCGGCACCCATGGGAGGGACGCCCAGTGCTGTCGGCAGCAACAAGAACCTGTACACCATCCTTGCCTGGGCTTTGTTTCCGCCCATCGGGAGCCTGATCTTTCTTTTCGTGGGCAAGGACGACCCGGATGTCAAGTACAACGCAGCGAACGCGACAGTCATCCACGGAGCGTTTCTGATCGTTTACATCCTGCTGTGGGTGATTGGCACGGTCACGGTATTCCTGCTCTTCCTACCCCTGCTTTGGTGGATCGCCTGGTTGATCGTCTGGATCATCGGGCTCATCCTCGCGTTGCAGGCGGGTGGCAAGCGCTTCGCTTTCCCTGGCCTCCAGGGCCTCGCATCCAACTACGTCCCAATGGTCGAGGGCTGGGCGAAGTAACAGTCAGCTGATCAGTGAAAGGGCCCCACGCGGTGGGGCCCTTTTCTCTTGAGCCCGCGCGGGGCGTGCTACCCCTTGGCGATCTGCTCCATCACCCGCACCACGCCCTGACGCAGCTCATCGCGTTCGTCGCGCAACAATCCCGCCTCCGCCCTCGAGTGCGCGAGCTGATATCGCAAGCGCTCCACCTCGGCGGTCAGATCCCGCACGCGGGGATCGGGTCCACCACTCGTGCTGCGCACGTCCGCGAGCTCGAGGCGCAGGCGCTCCAGCGCCACCTTGAGGTCACGCCTCTCCGCCAGCAGCTCCTGGACCAGCGACTCAGACGGCTTTGTCAGCTCTTTCGACATAGCGACACAGTCCGGGTTGGAACTCACGCAGCCTGAGGTGCTCCATCTCTCCACGCAGGAAACGCGCCTTGATCTCGAGACCCTTCATCGGCTTGGTGTCCTCGAACGGAAAGCGGTACAGCTTTCCGGAGTCGACAAGCAGGCACAACGCCAGGCGCTCCCCATCCTTCTCGATGACGTGCTTGTAACAAGGCACGGTGCGGCGGGCCACCTCGGTCGTGGTGAACCCACCAACCTTCCCCATCAGCGCATCGAGCGGACTTCGCATGTGCGAATGCTAAGCCAGCAGAGAAAGCTGCTCGGGCTCGGGTGGCGGCTTGAGAATGACGCGACGCCGATCCGCGACACCGTGCACCGCCCGGAGCCGCCCAACAGCCTTCATCGTCTGCTCGCCGTACGCTGGCGGCAGATAGGCGCGCGCTTTGTAAGCCTGCTCGTACCGCGGCACCAGCTCGGGCCAGTGCCGGCCCAAGACCGACATGAAGTGCTCGCGCGTCCCCTCTTTGAGATGCAGCATGCCGGCCCACAGGCCGGTGGCGCCTGCGTCGCGTGCGGCTTTGATCACCGCTTCGAGGCGATCGGGCCGGTCCGACAGCCCCGGCAGGATGGGAGCCATGCCGACCCCCACGTCGATGCCGGCAGACACGAGCTTTTCGATCGCCCTCAGCCTCTGGCGTGGGTGCGCGGTGCCGGGCTCGGTCCGGCGCCAGACCTCGTCGTCGACGGTGGGGATGCTGAAGGTGATGTGGAGGTCGGCGCGCCGCGCCAGGTCGCTCAGGACGTCGATGTCGCGAACGATCATCGGACCGCGGGTGATCATCGCGCCAGGGTTCGAAAAGTCACGTAGCACCTCAAGGCACTTGCGGGTGAGCTTGTATCGACCTTCAGCTGGTTGGTAGGGGTCGGTGGCGGCGCCGATGACGATCGTCTCTTTCTTCCAGGACCTGCGTGACAGCTCGGCACGCAGGACGCCTGCGACGTTCAGCTTGATGCGCACAGTGCGGCCGTAGCGGTCGTCGGAGGGCCGATCCGCGCGGAGCTCGAAGGCGCGGACGTAGCAGAAGGCGCATCGGTGCTCGCACCCCGTGTATGGATTCAGGGACCAGTTGAAGAACATGCCCTTGACGGGGTTGAGCGCCGACTTGCACTGAACCTCGAGATATTCGACGTCGGCCAGGCGAGCCTCCGGCGCCTCCACCGCCACAGCATAGAACAAATGTTCGATCGTTAACAGGCTGGATTGCGGCCTGGGACCTGGCCTGATTGAGTACGTGACGGCGTGCTGGCGGGGGTGGGACCAGCCCGGGAGGAGGGTGGGCCCCGGCCGAGGTGCAGGTTCGCTCGAGACGACCATCCGTGCCCTATTGGTCGCGTTTTCTGGGATCAAGCCGACCATTCGTGCCCTTTTGGCCGCATCCGCCACCGGCCCAGCCCGCCTTACCCCTTCTGGCTGCGCCGCGGGCGGGTCAGCGAGGACGGGCAGAAGTCGTTGAGGATGCACTCCTCGCAGCGCGGCCGGCGGGCGATGCAGATTCGGCGCCCGTGCAGGATCAGCCGCAGCGACAACCCCGTCCACTCCTCCTTCGGCACGATCGAGCACACCTGCCTCTCGATCTTCACGGGGTCCTTCGACGAAGCCAGCTTGATGCGGTTGGTGAGGCGCTTGACGTGCGTGTCGACCGCGAACCCCGGCACGTCGAAGCCCACGCCGAGGATGACGTTCGCGGTCTTGCGCCCGATCCCCGGCAGCTTGACGAGGTCATCGATGTTCCCCGGCACAACGCCGTCGAACAGCTCGACCAGCTTCCGGCTCGCCGCGATGATCGAACGCGTCTTGGCTCGAAAAAATCCCGTTGGCTTGATCACAACCTCGATCACCGCTGGATCGGCGGCGGCCAGGTCGGCGGCTGTCGGGTAACGCCTGAAAAGCTCGGGCGTGATCGAGTTGACGGAGCGGTCTGTGGTCTGCGCCGACAGGATCGTGGCGATCAAAAGCTCGAACGGATCCTGGTGGGCCAGCTCCGTTACCGCCGGATAAGCCTCCTTGAGCCGCGCAACCGTGAGCTTGGCCCGAATACGCGCGCCCGCCGGCAGCCTCGGGAGCGGCGGGGCCTTCTTGCGCTTGGGCTTAGGAGCCAAGCAACTTGCGCGCTGCGGCCGCGACCTGGGTGCCTTCGGCCCTTCCTGCCAAGCGCGCCGTTGCCGCCTTCATCACAGCGCCGAATGCCTTCGGGCCTTCCGGCTTCAGCTCGTCGATGACAGCCTGGACCTCGGCCTCCACGTCTGCCGTGCTCATCGCCGCCGGCAGGTAACCGCGCAGTACCGCCATCTCCGCCTCTTCGCGCGCGGCCGACTCGGCGCGGCCCGCCTTCCGGTAGACCTCGATGGCCTCCTCCCGCTTCTTCACCTCTCGGCGAGCAACTCGCTGGACCAGCTCGTCGTTCAGCTCTCCCGCGCCAGTCTCCTTGCTCGCTTTCACCAGCTCGCTCTTCAACAGCGACAGCGTGCTCAAGCCGAGCTCATCTCGACTGCGCCGAGCTTCCACAAGATCGGACTGAATTCGGTCGTAGAGCGCCACCGCAGCGATTGTCACACAGAGGTGGTATCGACTTTGGGCTCGCACCTCGTAGTTCCGATCGCCGATAATCGGCCCCAATGCTCCTTCTGATCGGACCCGCGGTAGCTGTGATCGGAATCGTGGCCGTCGTATTCGTCATGCGCCACAAGTCGGTCGAGAAGCGCTCGATGTACTCGGCTCGCCGCTCTCAGATCGAGCACAAGGTCCGCGCGGCACGCCAGCGAACGCTCGCTCCGTCCAGACGGGCGGAGAAGGCAGACAAGGGCCACTCGATCGACGAGACCGCGGCCGCAGCACCCGTGATGACTTACGAAGCGACGGCCTACGCCAGCCCTCCGGTGGCGCCGCCTCCCGCAAAAGCCCCCTCGCGGTCGGCCTGGGATTCTCCTGTCACGACTCCTGTCGACCCGCCGGCATATGCCCCGCCGGCGCCCGCCTACGAGCCACCACCAGCGCCACCCGCCTACGAGCCAACACCGGCGCCACCCGCCTACGAGCCGCCGCCGGCACAGCCCGCATATGAGCCGCCGCCGGCGCAGCCCGCATATGAGCCGCCTTCGTATCCAGCACCCGCCGCTCAGCCTGAGTGGACGCCCTCGCCTCCAACGCCGATCGAGCCTGATCGAGCCCCGGCCGAGCCCTCTTCGAGGCCGGCTGCGGCAGGCGCCTCCTGGTCGGTCGTCGGCGAGAGCAAGGCCTCGGCCGAGCCTGAGCCCGCCGCCAAGAAGAAGGGCTCGAAGGACGTGCAGGCCGGCGCCTGGTCCCTGGCCTCAGGAGAAGCCGCGGGCGATCAGCCGGACGAGGGGCCCAAGAAACCCAGCGCAGTGATCGCAATCGCCCAATACGCGGTGCTCGTCGTCGGCCTGGTGATGGTGCTCATCGGAGTCGTGGTGATGGTGGCGAACTCGCACGGTACCTAGGCGTCCGGGCAGCTCGCGACCCTGCTCCGATCCATAAGGGCCTAAAGCCGCTCCCGCGCCGGCGCCGTGTCGAGTATCGCCGCCGCCAATCCCTGTCCTCCATCCGTCATCACCGTGTCCGTGACGAGCGCGCGGTAGCCGAGCTCTTCTATCTCCGGAGCCAGCGAAGCGTCCTGGCTGTCGACGACAAACAGACTCGCCACGGAGGAGTACATCCCCGCGACGGCAATGGGAGAGGCGTCAACGCCCATCGCGCGCATCATCGCCACGGTCGGCCCCTTCAAGGCAGCGCCGCCGACAATCGGCGAGATGGCCACCGTTCGATCACGGGGCACGTGTGGACCGAGCACGCGCAGGATCGGCGCGATTGAGATGAGCGGGTTGGAAGGGCCGATCACCACGATGTCGGCGCGGGCCAGCGCCGCCAGCACCTCGGGCGTAGGCCCGGCCGAGTCGATCCCCGCGAAATCGATTCGCCTCAGGGCCGGCGCCAGCCGTTCGCGCACGAAGTACTCCTGGAAAGAGAACACTCCGCGATCCGTGTCGAATCGCGTCCGCACCGTGTCGTCGGTCATCGGTAGAACTGACGCTTCGACGCCCCAGCGGCGGCACAGCTCGACCGCGGTGTCAGTCAGCCGGCGCCCTTGCCGCAGCAATTCCGTTCGAACGAGGTGCGTGGCAAAGTCGTGGTCGCCAATCCGAAACCACGTATCTTCCCCGAGCCTTGCGAGCGCATCGAGCGTGTCAAACGTGTCGTCCTTGACGCCATAACCCGCCTTCTGATTGAAGGCGCCGGCAAGCCTGTAGATGACCGCGTCCACGTCAGGGCTCACGAGAAGTCCCCAGAACTCGTCGTCGTCCGCGGTGTTCGCGATGACCGTGAGGTCGCGCCCGGGCAACATCGATAGGAAGCCGGCCGCGAGCATCGCCCCGCCCGTGCCGCCGGCGAGCACGACGACCTTCACCGGAACAGGTCTTCCGCAGCCGGCCGGATCAGCTCTTGCCCGCTGCCGCTTCCCTGCAGGTCCAATCCGCGAACGACGACCACGGGCGTCCTGCGCGTCTTCCCCATCACCAGCCCTGCTGACGCCGCCACCTCATCGGCAACGGCGAGCACCGTTGCGTGGAGCTCCCTGCCCGCATCGTCCTTTCGCCCGCGCATATCGACGAGCGCCGGCATGCCAGCGACGCCCAGCGCCACGTTCAGGATTCCAAGCCGCCACGGGCGGCCGAAGGTGTCCGAAACGATGACCCCGGCGGCCACGCCGGTTATCTCACGCAACCGATCCCTTATCCGTGCTGCGCTTGCGTCGGGGTCCAGAGGAAGAAGCGTCACCACCTCCGAGCCGGGAATGTTCGACTGGTCGACCCCGCTGTTCGCGCACACGTAACCGTGTCGCGTCTCCGTGATCAGCACGCGCTCGGTTCGCAGGATCCGCACGCTCTCATCGAGGACCACCTGCACGAAGCGCGGATCCGGCTCGGCCACCAGGCCTGGCGCGAGGCGGATCGCCTCGGCGCTCGCGGTGACGGTGGCCAGGTCCCTGGTGCAACCCTCGGCCTTGGAAACCACCTTCTGCGCCACCGCCACGATGTCGCCGGCCTCGAGGCTGATCCGCGAGGCTATGAGCTGCGCGAGATCGTCGCCCGCCTCGATCTCGGGCAGGCCGTCAACGGCAAGCAGCTCCACGCGACTCATTCCGCGCGCCCCCTGGCGAGCTCGAGATCTTCGGGCTCGTCGAGGTCTAGGGCCAGCGCCTCCGAATGGTGCACGGCAAAGTTGACACCTTTCGCCTCCGCCTCGCGCCGGAAAGCTTCGAGCGAGTCATGGCCGAAATGGAGCGAGATCACGTCGGGTGGGCTCATGTACAGCGCGTTGGTGCCTCCCCTCCCAATCGCCGGCGCCGCCACCACTGCTGGTGGCGCAATGCGCCCGGCGACGTCGAGCATCTCCTTCACCGAGTGCGCCGTCACGAGCGGCAGATCGCTGGAGAGGATGAGCACCGCACGTGCCTTGCCCTTGAGCGCATGTGCGATCCCCAGCTTCGCCGCCACGTTCTGCCCCTCCTGCCTTCGCTCGATCACCGCCTCCACTCCCAGGCCCTGGGCGATCTTCTGTACCTCGACGCTGCCGCCGATGACCAGCCGATGATCGCCTGCGGCTGCAGCCTTGATCGCTCGCTCGGCATTTCGAATTGCGAGCGCTCTGCGTTCCTTCGCGCCGAGGACGTCGCCGAGCCGCTGCTTGGCCTGGTCGAGATCCTTGACCAGGACGATGACCCACGCGCCGCTAGCGTCTCCCGGGTTTACGCCTTTCTGCGTCAGCCCCATCGAGCGCGAATCCGAGGCAGGATCTGCGAACCGTACAGCTCGAGGAAGCGCGCCTGGTCATCACCCGGCGCATGAAAGACGAGGTGATTGAAGCCGAGCTCGAGGTAAGGGCGAAGCTGCTCGATATGCTCGTCAGGATCGTTCGAGACGAGCCAGCGCCGGTGCGCGACATTCTCGACGTCGCGAGACAGCCGCTCCATCTCACGTGGGTCATCGATGCCGGCCTTGGCGTCGGCTGGCAGCGCCAGAGCGGCCCAGATCTTGGTGTCCTCCATGGCACGATCGCGGTCCGTGTCGTACGAGACCTTGACCTCGATCATCCTGTCCAGCTCGGAAGAGTCTCGGCCCGACTCTTTCGCACCCTCCGCGAAAGAGGGCAGCAGCTGCTCGGAGTAAAGCTACATCCCCTTGCCCGACGTGCAGATCAAGCCATCGCCGGCGCGACCTGCAAACTTGGCGACCTGCGGGCCGCCGGCGCCGACGTAGATCGGGATTGGCCGGTCCGGCTTGTCGTAGATCGTCGCGTTGCGAGTGTGGTAGTACTCCCCGTCGAAGGTCACCAGCTCCTCGGTCCACAGCTGCTTGATGAGCCGAACCGCCTCGCGCAGCCGCGCGAATCGCTCCTTGTTGTCGGGCCACTGGATGCCCAGGGCTCCCTCGTTGAGATGCTCGCCGGTGCCGACGCCGAGGATCATGCGTCCGGGGTACAGAGAACCCAGGGTGCCGAAGGCCTGCGCGACAACCGCCGGGTGGTAGCGGAAGGTCGGCGTCGCGACCGAGGTTCCGAGTGCGACACGCCTGGTTCGCTCGCCGGTGGCCGCGAGCCACGCGAACGCGAATGGGGCGTGGCCGTCGGAGTGCCGCCACGGCTGGAAGTGATCACTGACGAAAACGCTGTCGAATCCGCGCTCCTCCGCTGCCACCGCAAAGTCCAGCAGCGGACGCGGGCCGAATTGTTCGGCCGAGGCTTTATAACCGAGCCTGAGCATCGTCTTCAGCCCTCAGCGCTTGTAGTAGCGGTTCCAGCTGAATCCGATGCCGCCGGCCGCGGCAGCGACCACGACGACGACGAGCGCGATGAGCGAATGGCTGTCGAAATTCGCGATCCCGCTGACCAGCAGCAGCCCGAGCGCGGCGACCGCCAGCAACATCATGGCCACCAGCGTGACGGCGCGGTGGAGCTTCATCGCCTCACCAGCTTAGCGGCGCCCCGTAGGGTAGGGTCGGGGCGTGCCCGGTGACGACTCGAGACTCATCCATCTCGTATCGGTGGCGTCGACCCAGGACGTCGCGCGCGACCTGCCGATCGGGGCGGTGGTGGTCGCCGACCACCAGACTGCCGGCCGGGGCAGGCTCGACCATCGATGGGAGGCGCCACCGGGAACGGCGCTGCTCGTCTCCTTCGTCCTGACGCCCAACCCGCTGCTGAGCCTTGCGGCGGGCGTGGCCGCGGCCGAAGCCTGCGACCAGAGCGTGCGGCTGAAGTGGCCCAACGACCTGCTGCTTGGCGGCCGCAAGGTTGGCGGCATCCTGGTGGAGGCGACGCCGGTCAAGGCGGTCTGCGGGATCGGCGTCAACCTCACATGGGCACCCCAAGGCGGCGCCACTCTGAATCAGCCTCGAGATGAGCTTCTGGCCAGGCTCAGCCCCGCCGTCGAGAGGTGGAGCTCAGCGGCTCCGCTTGATGTGTTGGCCCGATGGCGTGAGCTGTCTGACACGCTCGGTAGGAGGGTGCGTGTACAGCTGCCCGATCGGTCTTTCGAAGGCATCGCCCGTGATATCAATCAGCAGGGCGAGCTCATCGTGGACGGCGCGACCGTGAGCGCCGGGAGCGTCACGCATCTACCAAGTTGAGGATCTGCGGCAGCACTTCACCCGCGCGGCCGGTCAGCACCACCTCCGCCGCCGAATCGAGGGGCGTCCGCTCCGCGTTGATGATGATCAGCTTCGCCCCAGCGCGGACGGCGGCCAACGGGATGTCCGCGGCAGGCCGCACCACCAGCGAAGAGCCGACGACCAGCATGACGTCGGCGTTCTGAGCCAGGGCAAGCGCCTCATGCATCGCTGCCACCGGCATCGGCTCGCCGAAGAGCACAACCGTCGGCTTCAGGTGCGTGCCACCGCACGCTTTGCATTGAGGCGGCATCTGCACAGCCAACCGGGCCTGAACGACAGCACGTGACTCGCGAATCCCGCAATCGAGGCACTGCACCGTGCGGCTGGACCCGTGAATCTCAACCACCCGGCGGCTGCCGGAGGCCTGGTGAAGGCCGTCGGTGTTCTGCGTCACTATCGCCTCGAGCTTGCCGGCGGCCTCGAGCGCCGCGAGCGCGATGTGGCCGGGGTTCGGACGAGCCGCGAGCGTGATCCCTCCACGCTCCTTCGACACCATCCAGTAGGCTGTCGGATCCTGCATGAAGGAGTCGATGGAACTCACCTTCACCGGGTCGTACTTCGTCCACAGCCCGCCGGCGCCGCGGAAGGTCGGGATCCCGCTTTCCGCCGAAACCCCTGCCCCCGTAAACGCCACGCCCTTGTGCGCCGCCGAAAGCAGCTCGGCCGCGCGCTCGACGGTCATGACCCTGCTTCTTGGGCCGTCGCGAACACCGCTTGCTGGCTGTACTGGTTCTTGAACGTCTCGTAGGACTCGAGGGCTGCGTCGGTGGGGATCTGGACCCACGGCGCCCCGGGGTGCTCGCGGATGGCGGTCACCCTCATGACGCGGAACTTTTCGGCGGACTTTCCTTTGAGCTGAAGGCCTGGCATCTCGTCCACTGCGATGTACTGGGCGCAGGCCTCGTACGTGGGCCAGCCGACGAGGACGTTGAATGCAGGAGCCGCGCTGCAGAAGCGCGCCGCCGTGTTGACGGTGTCCCCGAGCGCCGTGTACTGGAGCCGGTCCTTGCTGCCCATGTTTCCCACCACCGCGGGGCCGGTATTGATTCCAATGCCCCAGCTTACGGGCGGCAGGCCGTGCTCCACCAGCTTCGCGTGCAGCGCCGGAGCCTGGGCGATCAGGTCGTACGCACAGCGCAGCGCCAGCAACGCATGCTCGGGTTGGTGGACTGGAGCATTCCACAGCGCGACCACCTCGTCGCCGACGTACTTGTCGATGGTCCCGTCCCACTTGAGAATGAGCCCACTGATGTCGTCGAGGTAGTGCTGGATGACCGACAGCACATCCTCGGCGGCCATCGCCTCGGACATCGCGGTGAAGCCCCTGATGTCAACGAACAACAGGGTGAGGTCGCGACGCTCACCCCTGGAGATGATCTCGTCCACCGAGTGCGTCGCGGCAAGCTGCCTGACGATACGCGGGTCGACGTAGTGGCCGAAGATCCGCTCGACCTTGCGCCGCTCGCGATCTTCGAGCACGTACCGCGCCGCCATCGAGAACCCGGCCGAAAGCACGATGGCGATGGGCGCATAGAGCGGGTCGGCCAGGTACCCCGACTTGCCCAGCAGGAAGATTCCGGCGAAGTAGGCGACCAGCAGCGCCGCCGTGAAGATGACCGCGATGCGGAACGAGAGGATGTAAACAATCCCCGCCACCAGCAGGGAGAGGGCGACGATGGCCAGGAGGATCGAGCTCGTGGGCTGGACGCGGACGTAGCGGTCGGACAGGATCGTGGTCATCGCGTCGCCCATGATTCGGTAGCCGTAGTTCTGGTTGTCGAGCATGCACCGCTGCCTGCTGTCTGGGCAAAAAGTGGTGTCATGCGTGAACCCGACGGCTTGGGAGTACACATCGCCGCCGTCGATGAGCTTTGAGCCGACGATCACGATGTGGCCGGTGATCTGCTCAGGGTGTGGGCAGCTGGCCTTCTGAGCGTCTCCGTAAAGACAGCTCGGTCCGCCGCCTCTCGTGAAGTTGATGAGCATCTGGTTGCCCACCAGAGGGATCTGGTGCGGTCCGAACGTCGCTTGCGTACCGCTTGCGTTTGTCACCAGGGGGTCGCTGATGCTCGTGGCGATTCGCAGCGCCTGCAGGAACGCGGGCTCGTCCGCCTCGTTGTCGGTGCATGTCGCGGTTGGATCCGGGCGCAGCACAACGCCACGCACGTTGTTGGCGTCGTCGGGGATCGCCAGCCCGCGGTCACCGACGGCTGCAGCCACCCTGGAGAAAATCGGCAGCGGCGCGACGTCGCCGGTGCATACCAGCACCACGTTCCCGGCGGCCCGGATCGCATTGACGAGCGGGGTATCGAGGCTGACGTGCTTTGGCAGCTGCTCCGGGTCGTCGCCCGACGAAAGGTTCAGGGGCAGATCGAGAAGGATCACCTTTGGGTGGAGGCTCGCCAGGTAGTTGATGACCCGCGCGTGATCCGCGTTGCTGATCGTCTGGCCGACACCGGCCAGTGACCCCTGGTCCAGCGCGATGAACGTCACGCTCTGATCGGGCTTCGGCGCAGGAAAGAGCTGGTCCTGCGCCGCGGCGAACGGGCCGTTCATCGCACCGCTCGAAGCAAGGATCACGACGAGCGCGGCGGCGAGGAGCCCCGCGAGCGCGAAGCGCCACGCCAGGCGCCAGTCGCCCACACGCTCGCGGATCATGCGCCGCTATGTTAGGGAGCGTGCGCGTGGGTGTCCCGGATTCGCGGCGAACCCTCGCGATCTATCTCGCCGCGGGCGCTTCCTTCGCAGCGTTGTCCGCCCGCGGACTCACAGTTCCGCTCTACGCGCATCAGCTGGGAGCCGATCGTTTTGAGGTCGGCGCGCTGTTCTCCGTCTCCACCCTCGCTGCCGCCCTGCTGTCGATGCCGGCCGGAGTGCTCATCGATCGCTTCGGCACCAGGACCCTGCTGGTCATCTCCCTGGTCATCGCGGCCGGCTCTCAGCTGGCCATGGCCGAGGCCACGACCGTGGCGCCTTTGTTCGTGTGGCAGATCGTGGGCGGGCTGGGAGCCGGCGCCCAGCAGGCAGCTCTCTTCAGCGCCGTCACGGCGCTGGTGCCGAGTGGTCGCCTCGGAAGGGCGATGGGCTGGCTCACCTTCTCGATGCAGGCCGGCTTCTTCATAGGGCCGTCGATCGCGGGCCTCTTGCTGCAGTGGCTCGACCTGCGCACCGACATCGCCGTGACCACGGCGGTCCTGCTGTTCGCGATTCCCGGATCGATGGCGGCCAGCACCGCGCCCCAGTCAGGCGCAAAGCTCGCTTTGATGAAACCCCTTCGCGGCTTGTTGTCCCAGCCGTCGTTTGGACCTGTGGTCATCGGCCTGGTGGCCGCCACGCTGGCGTATGGGACGGTCAGCGCATTCCTTCCGATCTTTGGCAAGGAGGGCCTCGGCCTGCGGAACTCCCAGGTCGGCCTGTTGCTGGCGATTCAGGCTGTCGCCAACGGTCTCGCCCGCATCCCGGGCGGCCGCCTCGTCGACAGGGCAAAGCATCGATGGCCGATCGTGTTCGTCGGCGTGATGGTGTGGTCGGCCGCAGCCATCGTGCTCGGACATCTGGGCGGCTTCTGGGCGCCAGTTGCCCTGCTGGTCGTGGCGACACCGTTCATGGCCACCGTTTACGTGGCCATCGGCACCGTCTTCGGCGACCTGTCTTCAGGATCCACTCGGGGAGTGACGATGGGCGCATACGGGACCGTGCTGTTCCTGGGCCTGGCCGCCGGCCCTCTGGCGTTCGGGCCTATCGTGCAGGCCTACGGCTATGCCGCGGGGTTTACCGCCTGCGCAGGGGCGTCGATTGTGCTGGCGCTGGTGATGGCCGCATTCCACGCCGAGCCCTTACGCCCCCGCTCCGAGATCCCCCTGCCTCCGCCCGCGCCGGGGACGTAGCGCCCTTTTTGTCGCCGGGCTGATGCGTGCGACATATTCGCCCACCACCTTGGTGTGGCTCGGGAAAGCAAATGGTGGCAGCGAATCGAGCGCAAACACCCCCACCTCGAGCATCTCCTGTCCGGGCGACGGCCGGGCACCGGCGCCAAGTCTCGCCTGGTAAGCAATCCCAACCATGCTCGGAGCCGTTCGCTTGGGGATGTGGTAGACGCAGATAAGCCTGGTCATCTCCACCGGCGCGCAGATCTCCTCCCTGCATTCGCGAGCCGCCGCGTCCCATGGATCCTCGTCGTCGTTGACAAATCCACCAGGAAGGCACCAGAGGCCAAGACCCGGCTCGATGGCACGGCGTCCGAGAAGGATGCCGCCGTCGACCTCGACCACCACCGCCGTCGTGACCTTGGGGTCATGCCACAGCACGAAGTCGTCGTTTGGGCAGCCCTCCACCTCCCTGCCTTCGACCGTGCGGGCGACCAACGGGGCGCCGCAGTTGACGCAGTAATGGTTCACGCCACCAACTCTAGTGACGAGCTAGAGCGCCGGCAGCGCGGCTATGCGTGCTCCTTCGCAGTTGCCGTCTTCATGTCGGCGACGCGAACCTGATTGCGCCCGCCTTGCTTGGCCGCATACAGCGCCTGGTCAGCGTGCTCCATCAGCGTGGTGAACAAAGTGGGCTCGGCGGTCGCCGCAACGCCGATGCTGATCGTCAACTTCAACCCACCAGGGAATGTGGCAGCGGCGACCTTGGCCCGAATGCGCTCCGCCAGCGTGCGGGCACCCTGCTCAGTCGTCTCGTGGAGGATGATGCCGAACTCCTCACCGCCGTAGCGCGCGCAAACGTCCGATTCGCGCGCCCCCGAGGTGAGGATCCTGGCCAGCTCGTGCAGAACCGCGTCGCCCTGCAGGTGCCCATACGTGTCGTTGACCTGCTTGAAGTGGTCGATGTCGATCATCAAGAACGCGATGCTCTTGTGATATCGGCGCGCCCTGTGCATCTCCTGCAGGTAGCTCTGGGCCAGGGCGCGACGGTTAGGTAACTTCGTCAGCTCGTCCGTGAGGGCGTTCTCCTCCTGCGCCTGGAACAGCTGCGCGTGGCGGATGGCGATTGCCCCTTGCGAGGCGACACCGTTGAGCAGGTCGGCCTGGTCGTCGGTCAGCTCACGCCATGCATTGAGGTAGAGCTCCATCGCGCCCATCAGCTGACCCGATCGCTGCATGGGGACGACCAGGACGTGCTGCGGGTGACCACCTGCCTCGAGGCCTGGCGACGCCTCGTCGGCGAGCTTCAGCACCTGGGGGCGCATGGCGGTCAGCGCTGTGCGCAACGGCTCTTCTTCGAGATGCCTCACTGCACCTTTCGCCCTGGTGGCCAGGTTGTATTCGGCTTCCCGGCGCATCTCGTTGGTGCCCGGCGTCATCAAGTACATGGCCCCGGCGACCGCGCCCATGATCCGGCCGGCGTGGGTGAGGGCCACGTTCAGCACCTCCTCGAGCGCCAGCGACGAGTTGACGGCCGAGGCGATGGCGAGCAGGAGGCCGGCTCGATCTCGGGCGCCGCTCTCGTCCGACAGGGCGGCCTGAAGCTGTCGGGTCGCCCTGCGAAGGCGCATCAAAGACACCGTCAACAGGACGAACGCGACGACGAGCAGGATTGAGGTCACGAGCAGAACGCTCGCTATATCGGGCACGGAGCCTCCCTTTTTTGAGTTGCCATAGGTTAACGCCCGTGACCCGAGGGTTGTTCGGGCTATACTCGGCCCGACCTGGAGCCGATCTCATTCGACGACCTCCCACTCGGCGGTGAGTGGACGACCCGGCGGCGCACCATCTCCGAATCTGAGATCGCGCTGTTCGCCGCCGTAGCCGGCGACTTCTCCCCGCTGACGATCGACGCCACCCATCGCGGAGGCCGCGTCGCACCGCCTGCTCTCATCGTGGCGATGGCCGTCGGCCTGGGCTCGATGGACATGCCGGTGCCCGCCATCGCCGATTGGGAGTGGCTCAACTGGAAGTTCGCTCGGGCGGTCCGCGCCGGGGACACGATCTACGCCCGGTGGACGCTGACCCAGAAGCGCGCCCCAGTCGGGGACGATCCGACGGCGATCGTGGTCTGGCGCGTTGACGTCCACACCGCGGCCGGCGCCCTGTGCGCCGAAGGCGAGGTCGGAGCGAGCGTGCTGAGGAACGCCGGCAAAGCCGCCATCCGCGCCGAGGAGCCGGTTGTCGCAGCTGCAGCGCAGGCCGCCTCGGCCACCTCGGCGGTGCCCCGTCGCAGCCGCCGGCGCCGCCGGCCAGCCGGCGGAGACGGTGCCAAGAGCCAGGCGGAACCCAAGCCCGCTGCCCCGGCCGCGGTCGAAGCTGCCTCGGCTTCTCCGGCGTCTACGACCGAACGCCCGGCCGGCGCGCCAAGACGCCGGCGGCGCCGCCGGTCCCCGGGCTCAGCGCAAGCGCGAAACGGCGACGCCGGGATAAGCGGCGCGGAAGCGCCGCCACCCAAGGCGGCCATTGCTGCGGCCACGTCCTCGCCTGCGCTGGCACCCGCGGGCGCAAGCTCGGCGAACCCTTTGACCCGCGCTATCCGGCGGCTGCGAAGGCCCTAGTCCCGACCCGGGCTCAGGCTGGAACTTCCAGCGCCTCCAGGTACTCGATGACTCGGCGCGTGAGCTGGCTCGGAGTCGACGCTCCGCTCGTGACTCCAACCTTCTTGGCGCCTTTGAACCAGGCCAGGTCCAGGTCCTCGAGGTTGTCGACCAGGTAGGCGGGCTTGTGACCGAGCTTCTTGACGACCTCCACCAACCGCAGAGAGTTCGATGAACGCGGGCTGCCGACGACGATCACCAGGTCGACCAGCGGCGCCGCCTCGACCGCGGCCTCCTGGCGCTCCTGCGTCGCGCGGCAGATCTCGTTGTGCACCTCTGCCTTCGGGTAACGGGTCTGGACGCGGCCGATCAGATCCTCGGTGTCCCATACCGACAGCGTCGTCTGGCAGGTGACTGCGATCCGGTCCCCTTTCAGCTCGAGGGCGTCGATGTCCTCGGGGTCCTGCACGAGGTGCACCTTGCCCGGGGCCTCCCCCATCACGCCTTCCGGCTCGGGGTGCCCTTTGCGGCCGATGTAGACGACCTCGTAACCCTTGCGGGCCAGGTCGGCCACGAGCTCGTGAGTGCGGACGACGTCCGAGCACGTCGCGTCGATGGGGGTCAGGCCGAGCTCGACCGCCCGCTGCTTGACCTGGGGCGAGACGCCGTGGGCGGTGAAGATCACCGTGCCGCCCTTGATCTGGCTCAGGCCGGCCAGGCGGTCGTTCTGGTCCACGAGCTCCACCCCCTGCCGCTGCAGGTCATCGGTGGCGTGGGTGTTGTGGACCAGCATCCCGAGCATGTGCACCGGCCCCGTGGTCTCCTCGCGCACGCGCTTGGCGATGCGGAAAGCGTCGACCACGCCGTGGCAGTACCCGCGCGGGGTGATCTTCAGGACTTCCATCTGATTCCGAGTTTACGCGGAGGGGATCAGCGGCCTTACTTGTCCGGCACACCCGCGAACAGGTCACTCTCCGGCACCTTGGAACCGAGCTTGCCGCGCGCCAGCCGGTAGTACTCGGTGCCGAACGCCAGCCGGTAGATCTGGTCCGCCATCGTCGTGAACCACGAGTTGGGGTCGTTCTGCGTCACGTGAGCCCCAAACGCCTCGCGCTTGCGGTCGACATAGTCGCTGACGTCGACCTGCGTCGTGATCAGCTCGTCTGGCGTCCCCGGGATCTGGATGGTGCCTTCCTGCTCCTGGCGCCGGGCGTCCTCGGGCAGCGCTTCCATGAACTGCCGCATCAGCGTGCGAGGGATGCCTGTGTAGTACAGCTTGGACGGCCGCCAGCCTTCCTTCTCCAGGAGGTCGAGCGCCGCGTTGGTGGTGAGGTGCGCTTTGATGTGGTCGGGATGGCCATAGGTCCCGTCCGCGTCGTACGTCACGACGACGTCGGGCCGCTCCTCACGCAGGATCGCCGCCAGCCGGCCTGCAGCCTCATCGAGCGGCGCCTGGTGAAAGGACTTCGGGTTCTCGTTGTCGGCAGTGCCGACCATGCCCGAGTCCCGGTAGTTGAGGAACTCGCCGCGGTTGACGCCGAGGATCCGCGAAGCGTTCTCGAGCTCCTTGGCGCGGACCTCGCCCAGGTGCGGGCGAGTCGCAGCGTCGTCCATGTTGTAGATCTCGCCCACCTCGCCGCGCGTGGCGGTGACCAGCACGACCCGGTGGCCGTCCGCCCTCGCCTTCATCATCACGCCGCCGGTGGATATCGCCTCGTCGTCCGGGTGCGCGTGCACCAAAAGCAAAGTCCCCATCACTTGATCAACACATCGGCCAGCTGCTGGATTCCACCCTGGCCGGGTCCGGGCACCGTCCGGTCGGCGGCGGCGATGACCTCGGGCTCGGCTCCCGCCACCGCCACCCCAAGCCCAGCCCAGGCGATCATCGAAACGTCGTTCCGGCCGTCTCCGACCGCGACCGTCTGCGCCTGGAGGATCCCGAGGTGGTCGCAAAGGAAGGCGAGTGCCTGCGCCTTGTCGCTCTCGATGCTCGTGAACTCGAGATAGGTCGGCATCGACGTCGCGGCATTTAGCCTTCCCCGCCAACGGCTTCGCACTTCGGGAAGCAGTGACTCGAGCACTTCGCTTTTCGCGACCATCACCAGCTTCGGGGTGGTCGGACCCATGGCTTTGTCGAGGTCACCGACCACGTGAATCGGCATGCCGGCGTGGTCGGCGTACTGGTGCGCTTCGGGCCGGTCCCGCTCGACCAGCAGGTCGTCGTTCGAGTAGGCCTGGACGTGAACGTCGCGGTCGCGCGCGAAGCGGATCACCTCCATCGCGAGTCCGTGCTCGATGCCGTGGTCGAGCAACATCTCGCCGGTCTGGTCCCTGATCTGCGCGCCCTGGTAGCAAATGATCGGGGTATCCAGCCCAAGGCGCTGGACCCATGGCAACGCACCCGGAAAAGGGCGGCCGGTGGAAGCGACGACGGTTATCCCGGCGCGCACCATGCGTCCCACCGCCTCGACGTCGCGGGGATCCAGCTGCAACGTGGCGCTCAGGATCGTCCCGTCGAGGTCGAGGGCCAGGAGTCTGTACTGCGTCGGGGCCGCTACTTCTTGACCTCTGGGTTGAGCAGGTTGGGCGGCCGCCCGCCCCGAACCGCGGTGGCCATGTTTCTGGCCGCCATCGCCGACATCTCGGATCGCGTGCGGACGGTGGCGCTCGCTATGTGCGGGGCGAGCACGACATTAGGCATCGCGAGAAGCCCAGGGTGGACCGCCGGCTCCCGCTCGTAAACGTCCAGGCCGGCGCCCGCGAGCTTCTTCGCGGTCAGCGCCTGGACGAGAGCCGCCTCATCCACCACAGGCCCGCGCGATGTGTTGATGAGGATCGCCGACCTCTTCATCAGCTCGAACTGCGCGGTGCTGAGCATGTGATGGGTCTCTTGAGTGAGCGGCACATGCACCGACACGAAGTCGGATTCAGCCAGCAGCCGACCGAGGTCGACGCGCGCGGCGCCCAGCTGCTGTTCGGCGTCCGGAGGCAGGGGATTCGGATCGTAATAAAGCACTCGCATGTTGAAGCCCTTGGCTCGGTGCGCGACTCCGCGGCCGATTCGACCGATGCCGACCAAACCGAGCGTCGCCCCGTGCACATCGGCACCGAGCATCATGTCGATCGCCCAGCCTTTGAACCGCCCCTGACGCGTGAAGCTGTCAGCCTCGACAATCCTGCGCGCGGTCGCCATCAGCAGGGTGAAGGCGAAGTCCGCGGTCGCGTCGTCCAGAACACCTGGCGTGTTGGTCACCATGACCTTGTGCGCCGTGGCGGCGGGGACATCGATGTTGTCGAAGCCGACCGCGACGTTGCTGACGATCTTCAATCCTGGCGCCGAAAGCACCGTTTCGCGAATCGGGTCCATGAGCTGGCTGACGATTCCCACGCAGCCCTCTGCTGCTTGCCGGATGCTCGCTTCGTCGAGGGGACGGCCCGGCGGGTATGGGATGACCTCCGCCGCCTCGGCCAGGATGGCCGGGCCGGGGTCGAGGATCGGATGCATGAGAAGGACACGCGGCTTGCCACCAGTGCTCATGGATTAAGTCCCAGCTCCTCGGCTATCGGCTTCAGGGCATCGCGGACGATCTCCACGTGCTCGTCGAAGGGTATACCCAGCAGCTCGGCGCCGTGGAGGAGCTCCTCGCGGTTGACGGCGCGGGCGAACGCCTTGTCCTTCATCTTCTTGCGCACGCCGCTGGGCTCGACCGCGCTCAGCGACTTGTCGGGCTTGACGAGGGCGCAGGCGATGATGAACCCGGACATCTCATCCACCGCGTGCAGCGTCTTGCGGATCGGGGTGTCGCGCGGAACGTCCAGGTAGAGCGCGTGCGAAGCGATGTCGTCGAGGATGTCTTCCGGCCAGCCCTTCTCCCGCAGCATGGCGATGCCCCGCATCGGATGGAGGTCGAGCGTCGGACCGGACTCGTAATCCCAGTCGTGGATGACGCCCAGCACCGCCCACCGCTCCTCGTCCTCGCCAAACCGGCGTGCGTAGGCGCGCATGGCCATCTCGACGCTGCGCATGTGGCGGCGCAGCGTCAGCGACGGCGTGATCGTCGTCATCAGCTCCCAGGCCTCGTCTCGCGTCGGCGCCGTCATGGGGCGTTCCAGCGGAACAGCTTGTGCCGATAGGCGAGCACCATCAGCCAGGCGAACGATCCGGCCAGGCCGATTGCGGCCACACCTCCAAGGATCGCCAGAAAAGTGGGATCGGTGGCGGGTGCGAAGGCCGACAGCAACAGGACAGCACCGAGGACAAGGATGAGGAGGCCAAGAGTGGCGATGGTGGCGCCCATGGCGCGAAAGTAGATCGCCGGCGCGCGCTTGAGCCTCAAGTTGTCTCCTTTCGTGAAGCCACGACCAAGCACGCCTGGAAAGTTTCTCCCGGTCAAAAGCGGCCACAGGCCGCCGGCGACGCCGATTCCACCGCCGATGATCAAGACCAGGTCGAACATGCTCAATCGAGGATTTCCTTCAAGGCTCCGAGCAGCTGCTCGTGTTGATCACGTGTACCGATCGTGATTCGAAACCAGCCGGCGATCGGCTCACGATCGTAATGCCGGACCAGGATCTGCCGCTCGCGTAGAGCGTCCGCGACCGCGGCTGCAGCGCTGCCCTGGGGCGGCTGCGCGAACAGGAAGTTGGCGGCCGATGGCGCCACATCGAAACGCAATTCGGTGAGCCGGTCGGCCAGCCAGGCGCGCTCCGCGACCACGTGGTCGACGATGGCCTGGTGGTGGCTCTCATCCTGGATGGCCGCGACGGCGGCCACGATGGCCAGCCGGTCCAGGTTGTACGAATCCTTGACCGCGTCGAGCGCTGCGATCAGGTCGGGGTCGCCGAGCGCGAAACCGATTCGCATGCCGGCCAGCGCATAAGACTTGGAGAAGGTCCGCAGGATGAGCAGGTTCCGAAATCTCTTCAGCAGGCGGATGCAGGACTCCGGCGCGAAGTCGACATAGGCCTCGTCGAGCACCACGACACCACGCGCCGAGACGACGACCTGCTCGACCGCAGATTCCGGTGACCACGTGCCAGTCGGCGAGTTTGGGTTGACGATGAACTTGAGACGAGCGTGATCCGCCGCCAGCTCCTCCGGCCAGGCCCAGCCCTCGCCGGACGGATGTGGCGACGGGACCGCTTCGTGGATCGTGCACAGCGGCTCGAAAAGCGGGTACGTGGGGGTCGGATAGGCGACGTGGTCGCCCTTGCCCGCATAGGCGCGAAAGCACATCTCGATGAGGTCGTCACCACCGTTGCCAAGCGCGACGTAGGAGGGGTCGAGATCGAAATGCGCGGCGATGGCGGCACGAGCCGGCGCAGCGGTCGGGCTGGGATAAAGCCGCAGCGAATCTCCTGCTGCCGCTTTGATCGCCGCGATCACTTTCGGCGACGGCGGCAGCGGCGATTCGTTGGTGTTGAGCTTGACCCAGCCGTCCTCGTCAGGAGGCTGCTCGCCGGGCACGTATGGCTCGAAGCCCCGAAGGGCTTTCCTCAGGAAGCCTTCCGGCATTCGAGAAGAAAAGTTTCGATAGCGAGGCGAGGACTGACGTTCTGCTCCAGGTAGCCCAGGGTGTCGTACGACAGCTCGACCAACCGCGCCCACCTTCCCTGCTCGGCTCCTCGGCTCCCCAGCATCCTGCGCCGCAGCTCGATCTGCCAGCTGGCGATCGCGAACAGGGCCGGGTCCTCATGGTCGCCCTCGCTGCGGCGCCAGGCCATCTGGCTTCCGTCCAGCTCCGCCGCCACCTGCAGCGGCACGTCCGCGGGGGCGCCGAATACCTCCTCCAACCGCCGGGTCCAGTCGCGGTGGAGGTGGATCACCGTATCGTCGCCGGCGACTTTCAGGGCCCAGCCGGGTCGCCCGCGTGCGAGGTTTGCCACCACCTCAGCGCGTTCGGCATCGAGTCCCTGGTGGCGCAGCAGATTCTCGATCTCAACCGCCGGCACAGGGTGGAAGAACACCCTCTGGCACCGGGACACCACGGTTGGCAGCACCACGAACGGGTTCAGGCTTGGGCTGGTCAGGATGATGACGCGGTGGGGGTGCGGCTCCTCCAGGGTTTTGAGCAGGACCCCTTGGTCCTGGTCTCGCAGCCGGCCGACGTTGGCGACCAACGCCACCCTGCGCGTGCCGACCGCGGGTTTCAAGTTGAGGAAGGCCTGGAGTGAGAGCTCGTGAAACTCGGGCGCCTTGTCGGGCAGCAGGCGGATCTCATTGATCGACAGCGGCTTGATCCGGTCGTCCTCCCAGTAGTCGGGGTGCCGCTGCAGCGGCGCCTCAGGCAGAAGCGCCCCTGCGAGCAACCGGGCGGCGGTTGATTTGCCGAGGCCCGCCTCGCCAACGAACAGGTAGGCGTGCGCAAGGCGCCCCGAGCTGAGCTGCGACCGAAGCTGGTCCAGGGCCTGGGCGTGGCCGACCATGCCGTCGAACGGAGGAGCCGCGGTCACGGCGTAACTGTATTGCCCCTCTTGGGAGCGGCGGCCGCCTCTCGCTCGATGGCCAGCCGCTGCGCGCGCCCCTGGAGCCACACCTCGCGGATCCGCTGCAGCGCTGTGAAGTTGGTGAGGATGGCCAGCAACGCGATCACTCCATAGAGAACCACACCGCCGAAGATCAGGCCGATCACGGTGACCACCACCCTCTCCGGCCTGGCGAAAACACCCGACTCGCACACAAAGCCGAGGCTCTGGGCACGGGCGCGCACGTAGCTGACGAGGAACGAGCCCGCAAGCGCGGCCACCGTGCCCAGCAGCAGCCAGCGCTGGTATGGACCCGGAGTCCCGGCGAAGTAAACGGCGAGGCCGATGTAGATCGCGCCCTCCGAATACCGATCCAGGGTGGAGTCCAGGAAGGCCCCATACGGGTACGCACGTCCCGATGACCGGGCGAGCGCGCCGTCCAGGATGTCGAAGGTCCCACCGACGATCAGCACGATCCCGGCCCACCGCAGAAAGCCGAGCGCAACGAGAACGGCGGCGGCGAATGTCAGCGCCACCCCGATCACCGTGATCTGGTTCGGGGTGATCGGAATCCGGCCAATGGCCTTCATCAACGCCTCCGCCCGGCGGCGGACCCATGCCTCAAACCGCGTCGTGAACATTTATCTCCTCGAGCTGCGCTCCCCGCGCCTCTTGGGCGGCGGCTGATGCACGCGCTTCACGCGCTTCCTCGTACACCTCGAGAATCTGAGCCGCCACGACATCCCATCCAAAACGACTTGCCTTTTCGCGCCCGTAGGCGCCCATCCGGCGCCGCAGCTCAGCGTCGCGGGCGAGGATGATCAGCGCCGCACCCAGCTCGGCCCAGCCCTTGGGCTGCACCGTCATGCTGTCGCGACCGGGCTCCAGAACCGACATATAACCTTCCACCTCGGTCGCGACGACAGGCAGGCCCGACGCCAGGGCCTCCAGGAGCACGATGCCGAAGCTCTCGGCGCCGGTGGCCGGGGCGCAGAAGATGTCCGCGCTGCAGTAATAGCGCGGCAGTACTGAGTCCGGAACGTATCCCGCCATGACGACGTTGGGCAGGCGGTGCCTCGAGATGTAGGACTCGACCTGACCGCGCAGAGGACCGTCACCGACCACGATCAGCCGGCTCTTCGGCACGCGGGCCTGCATGAACTCGTAGGCGCGCAGCAAGTCGCCGAGGCCTTTGCGTTTTTCGAGGCGGCCGACGAACAGGATGTTGACGTGGTCGTCCCGAAGGTGGCGGATCGGCGCCTGCCCCGGCTTGAAAGCATTCAAGTCGATCCCGTTGGGAATGATTCGCACCGGAAAATCAGGAAAGTACTGATGCAGGAAGGCGCGGGCCGGCTCGCTGACCGCGATGCCGCGGTGCAGGTAAGCAAGATAGGGCTCCAGCCAGCGGCGTCCGTAGTAGTAGCCGATGTTCGACCTGGCAAACGCGTGGAACGTGCCGACGTTGGTGGTCCTCGACATCTTGAGCATCGTCATCGGCAGCGCCGGCATCAGCGGCTCGTGAAAGTGGAGGACGTCGAAATGCTCCTCTTCCACGATCGCTGCGACCTGGTCAGCGAGGTGGAAGCTGAGCGTGATCCGAGCCACCGAGTCGTTGACCGGGATCGCGATCGGGCTGCCGATCCGATAGAAGCGCGCGGTGTCGAAATCGACGTCGGCGCGGCTGGACGGCGCGAAGATGCGCGCCTCGTGGCCGAGCCGGCGCAGCTGGCGCGCCAGGTGACGAACATGGTCGTTGACGCCGCCCGCCGTGGCGAAGTCGTAGGGCGATACGAGCCCAATTCTCATCGCGCACCCAACTTGGCGCTAAGGCCGGATTCATTCCGGCCTGATCCCCCCGCGCTTCCAATTCTCATCGCGCACCCAACTTGGCACTAAGGCCGGATTCATTCCGGCCGTCACCAAGACGTCCACTTCCAAGCGCCTCCCAGCGTCGCAAGGAGAGGGGGGTTCCGTGGGGAGATCCTGATCCCCCCGCGCTTCTGTTCATGGGGAACCCGCCCAGATGCGATGAGGAACATGCCACTGCTCGGGGTGTCTTCGGATGAAGCCTTCGATGTGCTGCAGCAGCTGCTGGGTGGTCCGTATCTCGTCCGCCTTCCGGTCGCCGGTGCTCTCGGCAATGATGTGCGGAGCGGCCTCCGCCATGAAGGTGTCGTCCGGCAACCGGTAAACGCAGACGGGAAGGAGCGGCGTCCCGAACCTCAGCGCGATCGACGCGGTGCCCAGGGGTATCGGCGCCGGCCGGCCGAAGAACGGCATCATGTGGCCGCTGCCGACGATGTCCCTGTCGATCGCGGTGATCACCATCTCTTTCTCGTGTAACGCCTGGGTGACCTTTCGGATGCCCGCCACGGTCAGGGACAAGACGCTGATCCCAAGCCGTGCTCGCGTGTCGCGATACCACTCGAAAAGCGCTCTCGGCTCCAGCTCCTCGGCGAAGAAGCTGACCGGCGAGAGGGTGGCCGCCCAGATCGCCGAAACAACCTCGTACGAGCCCATGTGACACGAGACGGCCATCACGCCCTTGCCCAGGGCGCGTGCCGCCTCGAGGTTCTCCATGCCCTTCACCTGCAGCAACGGCCGCAGATCTGAGACGCGCGTCCGCGGCAGCATCATCAGGTCGGCATATGCCTTCGCATGGTTGCGAAAGTTGAGCCAGGTGGTTTGTCTGAGCTCGCGATCGGTCGCCTCCGGGCAGGCGACGCGAAGGTTGAACTGGAGGCGGGGCCGCGCCAGCGGTGAGAACCAGAATGCGAATCGGGCCGCGAACACTGCGAGGGCGTAGGCCCACGGTCGTGGCAGCCGCTCCACTATCGACTGCACAGCCTTGAAGGCCCGGTAACGCCACATTCAGGCCGGGCACCGTTGTTGAAAGCACCGGCTCACCCTGGCTTGAGCGCGCTGGCGCGGCGCCCGGGAGTCGGCGCGGCCACCGGCTTGAACATCGGCCTGAAAGCGAACCACTGGTCTGGGCGCTCTCGAATAAAGGCCTCGAAGCGACGCACGATGCGCTGCATTAGATCCTCTTTCGTCTCGCCATCGATATCGGTGAGCGCAGCCTCGAGGTGGATGTGGTGACGCCCGGATTCGGTCATGTACTGGTATGCAGGGATCAACGCCGCGCCGGTCTTGATCGCCAGGGCGGCAGGCCCGCTCGGAACAATGGCGGTCCTTCCAAAGAAAGAAACCTCGACGCCGGGACATTCCTCTTGATCGCACACCAGCCCGACCATGCCGTTGGCATTGAGGGCCTTGATGATCTCGCGGACCGCGGGCCGGCCGACCTGCAACACCGCGAGTCCATAGCGCTGCCGCGTCTCCACGACCGCATCGTTGAGCGATCCCGGGAACCGGGCGGTCACCGCCATGATGGGATAGCCGAGCGCCCCGCCATATGACCCTGTGTTGTCCCATGAGCCCATGTGCGGTAGGGCCATCAGCACGCCGCGCCCGCGCGCGAGTGCTTCATCCAGGTGCTCTAGCCCGTTTACGTCGGTGCGCTGGATGAGCTCTTCCTTCGTAAGGCTGCCCATCAGCAGGAAATCGAGGAGCATCCGCCCGTAGTTCTGAAACGCTCGCCGTGCCACGCGCGCGACCTCGGGATCAGCCGGCTCAAGGCCGAGCGCCGCGGCATAGTTTTCGAGCGCCGCGCGGCGCTGGCGCCAGTTGAGCCAGTACCACGCGGTCCCGCCAGGCTCGGCGACGGCGTGCCGGAACGCCGGCGACCAAGCCCGCACGACACGCCCACCCGCCCGGTAGCTAGCGGCGAGCAGAGGTGGTCGGCGCCGGTTTCGCCCGTGTGACCCGGCGGGCGCGACCGTTCGCTCCGGCCTTGCCGCCATCGATGAACTCCTCCACTAGGCGCTTGGCTTCGTTGTCGCGGTGCTGCACTGGCGGCGACTTCATGAAGTACGAGCTGGGGCCTTCGAGCGCACCGCTGATCCCGCGGTCGAGCGCCAGCTTGCAACAGCGGACGGCATCGATGACGATGCCCGCAGAGTTGGGCGAGTCGTGGACCTCGAGCTTGAGCTCGACGTTCAACGGCACGTCGCCAAAGCCCCGACCCTCGAGCCTGATGTAGGCCCACTTGCGATCGTGCAGCCAGGGCACATAGTC
>DATARC010000144.1:0-4829 GCA_036264335.1 Candidatus Dormiibacterota bacterium | reverse complement strand
GAGCTCACCGATTCGAGGGCGCCATTGTCACCCACGAAATAAACGGTGCTCGAGTCAGCTGACCACTGCGTCGCGTAGAAGGGGCTAGAGGGCAGCGCGGCGAGCCGGTGCTCGCCCGTCAGCAGCGACGATGGGGTCGCTGTGGGCGTCGGCCTGGGCGTCGGGGGCGGGGTCGCCGCGGGACGCGTGACGAAAGTGATGGTCGCCGGGCGAGGCAGCGGCTGGCCGGACAGCGTCTTCGCGCCCGGACCGATGGTGACCTGGTACTGCGTGTTGGGAGCGAGCGTGCCACCCGTGGGGTGCACTGCCAGCGTCTTCGAATCCTGCCAGGAGAAGGTCACATATGTCGCGGGCATGATCTGCACGGCAGCTTCCGTCGCGGCCTGGTTCATGGGCTGGTTGAAGCTCACGAGGATAGGCGCCTGCAGCTGTACCGCGTGGGCGTCGGCCATAGGGCTGGTGACTGTGAGCACGTTGGTGCCCGGGCCAAGGTTCGCTGTGAAAACGACGACCGACCCGATCAGCAGGATGCCCAGCGCGGCTCCCGCCCACGCCAGTGCCGGCTGTCCCGCAAAGCGCTGCCACCATGGCGTTCGGACCTCGCCCATGCCCCATGCGCGCTGCATGAGCTGGCGGCGCAACGACGACCGGAAGGCATCATCGAGCGGCGGATCCGCCCTGCGCGTGGCCTTCAGCAAACCGGCAAGCCGGACGAGCTCGTCGTCCTGCAGGATGTCGTCGAGCTCGGGGTCGTGGTTCATGCTCATTCGATCGGCCTCAGGGCTTCCGCATCTTCGCGCAGGCGGCTGACCCCGCGATGGATGAGCAGCTTGACGGCGCCGGCCGACTTACCCATCGCGACCGCGATGTCTTCGATCTTCATGTCCTCCTGGAACTTGAGGACGAGCGCCGTCTTCTGCTGGACCGGCAGCTGCTCGACAAGCGTCCAGATCCGGCGCAGCTCATCGCGGTGGGCGGCGAGGTCCTCGAGCGCGGGACCTGCAACGGAGAGGTCGTGAAAGTCGTCGAGGGGCTGCGACGGCCGGAGCGTGCGGTAGCGATCCGCGATGGCATTCACCGCGATCTGGTAGAGCCAGGCAGCAAAAGGCCGCCCCGTGTCCTGGTAACGGGGCATCGCCTTCAGAGCCTTGATGAAGATCTCCGAGGTGACGTCTTCAGTCGCGCTTTGTTCCCTCACTCTTGAATACACGAACCTGTAAATCTGCTGAAAGTGCCGGTCGTAGAGCGCCCCGAACTGCCGGGGATCCCGCTTGGCGCGCTCGACGAGGTCTCGCTCGTCGTCTCGCAGCGGGTCGCTCACTGGCCGATCAGCCTGTGCTCTCTCAAACGAGAGGTGCCTGAAGCTGGTTACGAGGGGAAAGCATCGAGTCGACGCGGATTATGGAGGGCGGCGCCGACCCTGCCCGGACAAGGGCATAGGCACACATCATCTTGTGGGCGCACGCGCCACACCCACTACATCTGCTTTGACGACCGGCGGCACGTATAATCTCGCTGTCCCCCATTCGTTAGTTGGGAGCCGGCGCCCTATTTGATCGAGCGATACTCTCCGCCCGCGATTCGGGCGGTATGGTCCGACCGGCACCGGCTAGAACTGTGGCTTCGCATAGAGATTCTGGCGTGTGAGGCTTGGGCGACCATCGGCAGAATTCCGGTCGCCGCTCTGCCCAAAATTCGCCAGGCATCCTTTGACCCGGCCAGAATCGCCGAGGTCGAGGAGCGCGTGGGACACGACGTCGTTGCTTTCCTGACCGTCGTCAACGAGTCGATCGGCCAACCTGAGGCTCGATACGTCCATCTTGGCATGACGAGCCAGGATCTCAACGACACGGCGACCGCCGTCCAGCTCGGCGAGTCAGCCCGGATCATTGCCGGCGATCTTGCCGCCGTCCGGGAGGCCGCGGTAGAGCTTGCCGTCCGGCACCGCCGGACGCTGATGGCCGGTCGCACCCATGGCGTGGTCGCGGAGCCGATCACGTTTGGATTCAAGGTTGCCGGGTGGGTGGCCGAGCTCGATCGGGCCCAGAACCGGCTGCGCCGAGCTGCCGAAGAGGTGGCTGTGGGAAGGGTCAGCGGAGCCGTTGGCACCCACGCGACAGTCGATCCCCAAGTCGAGGAGCACGTCTGCAGGGAGCTCGGCCTGTCGCCCGACGAGGTGTCAACGCAGGTCATCGCGCGGGATCGGCACGCGAGCTTCATGGGCGCGCTCGCGTCGGTGGCGGGGACGCTGGAGCGGATTGCGACCGAGATCCGCCATCTCCAGCGGAGCGAGGTCGGCGAGGCCTTCGAGCCCTTTGGCAAAGAACAGAAGGGGAGCTCGGCGATGCCCCACAAGCGCAACCCGGTGCTCACCGAAAGGGTATGCGGGTTGGCGCGTGTCGTCCGCGGGCACCTGGTGACCGCGCTCGAGAACACAGCCTTGTGGCACGAGCGAGACATCAGTCACTCGTCGGCGGAGCGGATCATCTTTCCCGACGCGTGCGCGGCCGTCGACTACATGGCGATTCAGATGACGAAGGTTTTGCGCGGTCTCGAGGTGAGGCCGGACCGCATGCTGCGGAACCTGGAGTTCGCGGGCGGCGTCGTGTTCTCGCAGCGGGTCCTGCTCGCCCTGGTCGACAGCGGGATGTCGCGAGAGGATGCCTATCTTGTGGTGCAGAAGCACGCTATGCAGGCGATGGGCGAGGATGGTTCAGGCTTTCGCACATCACTGGAAAAGGACAATGAGGTTATGAGCCGAGTCGGGACACGTATCGGGGAGCTGTTCGATCCGTGGGTCGGCCTCGAACACACCGACCTCGCCTATGACAGGCTCGGTCTTGGCAGCGAGGCGCGAAAGAGTTGATCGCCGGGCCCGCCGTCACCACGACAGACCTGCCGCTGAAGCTCTTCGCTCGCGGCAAGGTCCGGGACACGTACGAGCTGGACGACAAGCGGCTGCTGATGGTGGCCACCGACCGCATCTCGGCCTTCGACCACGTGCTGCCAAACGGCATCCCCGATCGCGGCAAGGTGCTGACTCAGCTCTCGATCTTCTGGTTTTCGCAGACGGATTACTTTCAGGAGAATCACCTCGAATCCGGCATGGTGCCAGACCTGCCGCACGAGCTTCGAGATCGGCGCGACGAGCTTGCCGGCCGTTTCATGATCGTGCGGAAGGCCAAGCGGATCGATTTCGAATGCGTCGTGCGTGGCTACCTGGCCGGCAGCGCCTGGAAGGAGTACCAGGAATCCCAGACGCTCGCGGGCGAGACGATGCCGCCGGGCCTGCGACAGAGCGAGAAGCTGGCCACACCCGTTTTCTCGCCCGCAACCAAGGCCGAGACCGGCCACGACGAGAACATCTCCTTCACCCAGATGAAGAAGGAGATCGGCGAGGAGCTCGCGGACAAGCTCAAATCGGCCAGCATCGAGCTGTACCGGTTTGCCTCCGAGTTCGCGGGGCGACGCGGTTTGATCCTTGCCGACACGAAATTCGAGTTCGGGACCATCGACGACAACCTGGTCCTGATCGATGAGGCGCTGACGCCGGACAGCTCCCGTTTCTGGGAGGGTTCAACCTACGCCGTCGGCACCTCTCCGGATTCCTATGACAAGCAGTTCGTGCGCGATTGGTTGACCCACTCCGGCTGGGATAAGGAGTCTGAGCCGCCTGCGCTGCCCGACGACGTCGTTGCGCAGACTCGCGACCGGTACCTGACCGCGTATCAGCGCCTGGTGGGCAAGCCGCTGTTCCACCGCAAGGCGAGAAACGAGTGATTGCACGAGTGATCGTGACGCCGAAGCCGCTGGTCAACGATCCGCAGGGAATCACCGTCAAGCAAGGTCTGGCCACGCTGGGCTTCAGAGAGGTGTCGGACGTGCGCATGGGCAAGTACATCGAGGTGAAGCTCGACGCCGCCAGCGAGCACGAGGCGAGGCAGCGCGTTGAGGCGATGTGCAGGCAGCTCCTCGCCAACCACGTCATCGAGGACTTTCGTTTCGAAATCGAGCACGAGGCGTCCTCGAAACGATGAAGTTTGGGGTCGTGGTCTTCCCTGGCACGTGGTCCGATCGAGATTGCGGCTGGGTGATCGACCAGGTCCTCGGCGAGCAGCTTCAGTACCTGTGGCATAAGGACGCCGACCTCAAAGGGTGCGACTGCGTCATCTTGCCGGGAGGTTTTGCCTACGGCGACTATCTGCGCACTGGAGCGATCGCGCGCTTCGCGCCGGTGATGGAGAAGGTGGGGGAGTTCGCGGATCGAGGTGGTTTGGTTTGGGGAATCTGCAACGGTTTCCAGATCCTGTGCGAGGCCGGCTTGCTGCCCGGTGCGTTGACCCGCAACGCATCGCTCGAATTCCGCTGCGTGTGGACGAACCTGCTGGTCGAGCGCAACGATCTCGCGTTCACCAAGCAGTGCGCGGACCGCGAGGTGCTCAGCATCCCGATCTCGCATGGTGAGGGCAGCTATTTCGCCGACCCCGCCACTCTTTCCCGCCTGGAGCAGAACGGCCAGGTCGTGTTTCGCTATTGCGATCCCGCGGGGAATGTCGTCGCCGGCGCCAACCCGAATGGATCTCTGCACAACATTGCCGGCATCGTCAACAAGCGCGGCAACGTGCTCGGGATGATGCCCCACCCCGAACGCTGCTCGGAGGCCGAGCTCGGTGGCACCGACGGCCTCAAGCTGTTCCGCTCCGTCGCCGAATCAGCGCTGCGGGTCCTGGTGTCTTGAAGGGAATCGAAGAAGAGATCGACCAGAAGCGGTTGCGCGAAGTCGCCCTCACACCTGAGGAGTACCGCGTCATCGTCGAGCAATTGAAACG